>NZ_JARHZE010000030.1 GCF_029258315.1 Fusobacterium sp.
ATTATTCCCACTCGATAGTTGCAGGTGGTTTAGAAGAAATATCATAAGTTAATCTATTGATTCCTTTAACTTCGTTGATAATTCTATTAGAAACTACTTCTAAGAACTCATAAGGTAATTTTGACCAAGTAGCTGTCATAAAGTCAATAGTGTTAGCAGATCTTAAAACTGCAGTATATTCATAAGTTCTAAAGTCTCCCATAACTCCAACAGATTTTACTGGTAATAAAACTACGAATGCTTGGCTTACTTTATTGTAAAGATCAGCTTTTCTAAGTTCTTCTATAAATATAGCGTCAGCTTCTCTTAATATATCAGCTTTCTCTTTAGAAACTTCTCCTAAGATTCTTATTCCTAATCCAGGTCCTGGGAATGGGTGTCTATCGATCATATGATCAGGGATACCTAATTCTCTTCCAACTTTTCTAACTTCGTCTTTAAATAATTCTCTTAAAGGTTCAAGTAAAGTGAATTTCATATCTTCAGGAAGTCCACCAACGTTATGATGAGATTTGATTGTCATAGAAGGTCCTTTTACAGATTGAGATTCTATAACGTCTGGATAGATTGTTCCTTGAGCAAGGAAAGTAACATCAGTAAGTTTAGATGCTTCTTCATTAAATACTTCTACGAACTCTTTTCCAATGATTTTTCTTTTTGCTTCTGGATCAGAAACTCCCTCTAATTTAGAAAGGAATCTTTCTTCAGCGTTTACACATTTTATATTCATATGGAAGTTTTCTCCATATATTTCCATAACTGTTTTAGCTTCATCTTTTCTTAAAAGTCCTGTGTCAACGAAGATACAAGTTAATTGATCTCCGATAGCTCTATGGATAAGAGTAGCAGCAACAGAAGAGTCAACTCCTCCAGAAAGTCCAAGTAAAACTTTTTTATCTCCAACAGTAGCTTTTATATTTTTTATTGTTTCTTCAATATAGTTGTTCATATTCCAGTTTTGCTCACATTTAGCTATATTGAATACAAAGTTTTTATAGATTTCTTTTCCATATTCAGAGTGAGTAACTTCTGGGTGGAATTGAACACAGTAGATATCTTTTTCTTTATTGCAACAAGTAGCAATACAAGAATCTGTGTGAGCGATTTGCTCAAATCCAGGTGCCATTTTTACAACGTGGTCTTGGTGGCTCATCCATACTTGAGAGTTATTTGGGATACCTTCAAATAATGGGTTAGTAGCTTCGTCAAGAACAAGTATAGCTTTTCCAAACTCTTGTTTATCAGCAGCTTCAACTTTTCCACCTAAAAGATGGTTTGTAAGTTGCATTCCGTAACATACAGCAAGAATAGGAATTCCTAAATCATAGATAGCCTTGTCTATCATATATGCATCTTCTAAATAAACAGAAGCAGGTCCACCAGAAAGGATAATACCTTTAGGCTCTCTTTCTTTTATTTTTTCAAGAGGTTCGAAGTAAGGAACTATTTCCGCATAAACCCCCATTTCTCTAATTCTTCTTGCTATTAATTGGTTGTATTGAGAACCAAAGTCAAGAATGACAATACTATTTTTTTTCATTTTACCTCCGTATAAAATTAAATTTAATAAAAAATGTTACATATTTCTTTAGAATGGAAACTCATCATCGTCCATTGTTTCAGGAATATTTGATGGAGCTGGTTCATTATGTGGCACAAAATCATCTGAACCATTAGAAACAGAACCAGTTTTAGACTCTAAAAATTCTATTGAATTTACAAGAACATCATAAGAAATTCTTTTTTCTCCGTTAGCTTCATATCTATTCATTTGTAGAGAACCTTGAACTCCAACTTTTCTTCCTTTTCTTAGATATTCTCCAATAAGTTCAGCAGTTTTACCAAAAGCTACACAGTTGATAAAGTCAGCTTCACCTTTTTGGAAAGGTCTATCTACAGCCAAAGAAAATCTAGAATAAGCTTTTCCGCTTTGTCCATATTTTAATTCTGGATCTCTAGTTAGTCTACCTGTTAAAACAACTAAGTTCATTTAAAAACCTCCTGTTTATATAATTATCTTATTATGCTTATAATTATACCAAAAAAATATAATATTGACAAGAAAATTAAAGTAGAGATGGGAAAAAAATAAAAATATCTATAAAGATTTTATGAAAAAAAATATAAGATATGGTATAATATTATGCGTAAAATTAAAAAAATTAGGTTGATAATTATATATAGGAGGAGATAATGAAAAAGATTATTTTATTGGACACAAGTGCTATGATGTACAGAGCCTTTTATGGAAACTTAAACTTTAGAACAAAAGATGAACCAACAGGGGCTGTGTATGGATTTACCAATACTTTACTTAGCATTATAAAAGAATTCTCTCCTGATTATATTTGTGCAGCTCAAGATGTAAAAAGAGCTACATTAAAAAGAAGTGCTATTTTTGAAAATTATAAAAAGAACAGAGAAGCAGTACCTGAAGATTTATTGATACAAATTCCTAGAATAGAGGAAGTCCTTGATTGTTTTGGAATAAAAAGATTTAAAATAGATGGCTATGAAGCTGATGATGTTATGGGAACTATATCTAAAAAGTTTTCAAAAGATGGGTATGAAATATATATAGTAACAGGAGATAAAGACTTAGCCCAATTAGTAGATGAAAATATAAATATCGCTCTTATGGGAAAAGGTGAAAATGGTGGATTTAAAATATTATCCACTGATGAAGATGTTGTGGAATATTTAGGAGTTATTCCTAATATGATACCAGATTTATTTGGACTTATAGGGGATACAAGTGACGGGATCCCAGGTGTAAGAAAAGTTGGAGAGAAAAAAGCTATACCAATGCTTGAAAAATATGGAAATCTTGAGGGGATATATGAAAATGTAGACTCTTTAAGAGAGATTTCTGGAATAGGTCCTGGACTTATAAAAAATATAAAAGAGGATAAGGAGATGGCTTTCTTAAGTAGAGAGTTAGCAACTATTGAAAAAAATATTCCTCTTGACATAGAAATTTCACAAATCTCTTATAAAATAGATAGCAAAAAAACTTTAGAGCTTTTTAAAACTTTAGGATTTAAGGCACTAATAAAAAGAATGGATCTACAAGAAGAGGTGGCTGAAGAGATAAAAGAAAATTTTGACAATCAACAACTTGGACTTTTTGGTGGACAGGCTCAAGAGAAAAAAGAAAAATCAAAAGATATAATTATAGTAGATAGTGATGAAAAATTTAATAAATTAAAAGAGGATATATTAAAAGAGGAAAGAGTATTTTTCTATACAGAAAATATAGGAGTGGCCTTTTCAACAGAAACACAGGATTATTATTTCCCATTAACTCACAATTTAAAATTAGGTGAGAAATATCAAAATTATTCAAAAGAAAAATTAAATGAAATTTTTGCTTTGGATAAAAAGTTTGTAACTTATGGATTTAAAAATGTGTTAAAAAATATCTATAAGATACCAACAAGAAATATAGATTTTGATATGATGTTAGCTTACCATTTAAAAACTAACCAAACAAAAGAAGGGATAGAGATAATAGCGAGTGGTGAAGGGGTAGAACTTCCAACTTATTCTGATTTATTTGGAAAAGAGTTAAAAGAAAATCTTGAGATTGAACCATATGGAAATTATTTATGCAAACTATCAGGGCTTTTACAAGAGGTTTATCCAGAATTAAAAGAGGAAATGGAAGAAAATGGACTTATAAATAATTTAAAATCAGTTGAGATACCTCTTATAGAAGTTTTAGCCTCTATGGAAGAAGAGGGAATAGCTATCAATCCAAAATATTTTGAAGATTATAGTATAGAACTTGATGAGCTTATAAAAAATCTTGAGGAAAAAATCTATGAAGTTGGTGGAGAAAAGTTTAATATAAATTCTCCAAAACAACTTTCTGAAATTTTATTCTTTAAACTAAATATAACACCTGTGAAAAAAACTAAGAGTGGATATTCAACAGATGTTGGAGTTTTAGAATATTTAAGAGATCAAGGGGAGAAGATTGCTGAATATATTTTAGAATATAGAAAATTTGCAAAATTAAAATCAACTTATGTGGATGCTCTTTTAAAAGTAAAAGATGGTTCAAATAGAATCCATACAAGTTTTAACCAAACAGGTACAGCCACAGGAAGACTTTCTTCATCAGAACCAAATCTTCAAAATATCCCTGTAAAAACAGACGAGGGAATGAAGATAAGAGAGGGGTTTGTATCAAGAGATGGGTATAAACTTTTAGGTATAGACTATTCTCAAATAGAACTAAGAGTTTTGGGTGAGATGTCTGGAGATGAAAATTTAATAAGAGCCTATAAAGATAATGCAGATTTACACAGTCTTACTGCTAGAAAAATATTTGGAATAAAAGAGGGGGAAGAGGTAACAAGAGAGGAGAGAACAGTTGCTAAAACTATAAACTTTAGTGTTATCTATGGTAAAACTCCTTTCGGACTTTCAACAGAATTAAAAATCACTCAAAGTGAGGCAAAGGAATATATAGAAAAATATTTTGCTGAGTATCCAAGTGTTAAGGGATTTGAAAGAGAGATTGTAAAATTTGCTGAAGAAAAAGGGTATGTTGAAACATATTTTGGTAGAAGAAGAACTATTGAGGGGATAACTTCTAAAAATAAAAATATTAAAAATCAAGCTGAAAGAATGGCAGTAAACTCTGTTATTCAAGGAACTGCTGCGGAAATAATAAAAAAAGCTATGATAAAAATATATGATGTATTAAAAGATAAAAATGATATAAAAATGCTATTACAAGTACACGACGAATTGATTTTTGAAGTGAAGGATGATAAGGCAGATTATTATAGAGAGATTATTGAAAAAATTATGAAAAATAGTGTGGACTTTAAAAATGTTAAGCTGGAAGTAAACAGTGCTATTGGAGATAACTGGGCAGAGGCAAAATAGAGAAAGGAGAGGGAGATGTCCTATACTTCTCAAGTAAAAACTGAGATAATAAAGAAAACACTCTATACTACTAAGGAAAAGATTGCAGAACTTAGAGGGATATTAGATGTTAAAAATGCAATTCATCAAAATAAGATTGAGTTTAAATTGGAGAGTATAGAGTTAGCAAATAGAGTTTATGGAATATTAAAAGAGGTAACTCAACTTAGAATGAGTGTTAAATATTCTATAAGTATGAATTTTGGGGAACATAAAATATATATAATAACAATAGAAAATCAAAATGGATATAATGATTTTATAAAGATGTTAGAAGGATTTAGAGGGGAAGAGATAGAAAATGATGAGGAGAGAGTGGCAGGATTTATAAGAGGGCTATTCTTATCCACTGGATATATTAAACCTCCTGAAAAAGAGTATGCTATGGACTTTTTTATAGATGATGAGGAAATGGCAGATGAGCTTTATAGAATACTTTTAAATCTTGGAAAAAAAGTTTCAAAAACTAAAAAAAGAAATAAAAATTTAGTTTATTTAAGAAACTGTGAAGATATTATGGATATTTTGGTGATGATAGGTTCTATAAAAGAGTTTTATAAATATGAGGAAATCACAATGATGAAGGACTTAAAAAATAAAACTATAAGAGAGATGAACTGGGAAGTGGCCAATGAAACAAAGGCTCTTAATACAGGAATTAAACAGATAAAGATGATAAATTATATAGGAAAAGTTTTAGGGATAAATAATCTTTCTCCAGTTTTGGAAGAGGCAGCTTTCATAAGACTTCAAAATCCTGAAAGCTCTATCCAAGAACTTGCTGATATGATTGGGATTTCAAAATCTGGGATAAGAAATAGATTCAGAAGAATAGAAGAGATTTATAATCAACTGATTGAGGAAAATAAGGAGTAAAAATATTTCTATGAAGATAATAGTAGATATACAAAAAAATGCAGAAAAATTAAAAAATAGTTATGTTGCATTAGGTACTTTTGATGGTGTTCATAGAGGACATAGGGTTTTGATAAATGGTGCCATAGAAAAAGCTAGAAAAAATAATGGGATATCTGTGGTTTATACTTTTTTAAACCACCCTTTAAGTATAATAGCTCCAGAGAGAGTGCCAAAAATGATAAATACTTTAGATGAAAAATTAAGACTTCTAGAGGAGATGGGAGTGGACTATGTAGTTTTACAAACCTTTGATGAGGAGTATGCAAAAACTACAAAAGATGAATTTATAGATAAGATACTTCTTGGTTATCTTGGGGCAAAGGAGATATTTGTTGGATTTAACTACACTTTTGCTGAAAGAGGAAGTGGAAATGTAGAGTATCTTAGAGAGGTAGCTCCAAAAAAAGGATTTAAATTAAATGAGATACCAGCCATTGAACACAAGGGGCAAATCTTAAGTTCTACATTAATTAGAAAACTTATACTTGAGGGAAAAGTAGAAGAGGCTAATATGTATCTTGGTAGACCATTTTTTATCTCTGGAGAAGTTGAGCATGGAAAAAAATTGGGGAGAGTTTTAGGTTTTCCAACTGCTAACTTAAAAGTTGTAAATAAGGTTTATCCTCCTTTTGGGATATTTGGTGGAACTGTTTCCATTGAGGGAGAGGATGAAAAATACAACGCAGTTGTAAATATTGGAAGAAATCCAACTTTAAAACCGGGAGAGTTAAGTGTAGAGGTTCATATTCTAGATTTTAATAGGGATATATATGGAAAGAAAATAGATGTTAGCATAGAAAGACATTTAAGAGATGAGAAAAAATTTAATTCTATGGAAGAACTAAGACAAGGGATAAAAAATGATGTTGAAAACTGGAGAAAAATCTCAAATAGAAAATAATAATATAGAAGAGCAAAAAGAGGAGATAGGTTCTAATAAGGATATAGTTTTAAAACTAGACAACTTTGAAGGACCTTTGGAACTTTTGGTGTATCTGATTGAAAAAAAGAAAATGAAAATTTCTGAAATCAGAATAACACAAATAATAGATGAATATTTAGCTATCCTTGATGAGAGCAAAAAAGATCATCTTGATATAAAGGTAGAGTTTGTTTTAATTGCTACGGAACTTCTTGAAATAAAAGCCTATTCTGTACTTAATCTTGAAAAAGAGAGACAGTCTGAAAAAGATTTAAAACGTAGATTGGAAGAGTACAAAATATTTAAAGAGGTAACTCAAGAGGTATCGAAGTTAGAGAATGAATTTAATATAAGCTACACTAAAAAAGAGGGAAGAAAAATAACAAAGGTTTCATCAAAGGAGTATAATTTAGATTCTCTTACTTTAGATGATGTGTATGAAAGTTATAAAAAATATTTGGATAAACAGAGCCTTGATGTAATGGAAATCAAATATGAAAAGACTTATACATTGGAGGATGAGATAGAAAAATTAAAAATATTTATCTATGATGGAGAAAAAAAACTGGGAGACATATTTCAAAGAGCAGAGAATAGAATGCATTTAGTATATATGTTTTTAGGTATATTGGATGCCTATAAAGAGGGATTGATAGATATAGTAAAACTAGATGAGGAAATATATATAAAAAAGAATGATTAATTTATATTATATTTTGGAGGAAATTGATTAATGTTTAGAAGTGGAATATTGGTGATGATGGTTACTTTAATAAGTAGGGTGTTGGGACTTGCTAGAAGTATGGTAGTGGCTTATTACTTTGGGGCAACTGCTGCAACAGATGCTTTTTTTAGTGCTTTCAAGATAAGTAATTTTTTCAGACAACTATTAGGAGAAGGAGCATTAGGGACTTCTTTTATTCCATTGTATAATGAAAAAGTAAAGGAAGAGGGGGAAGAAGAGGGGAAAAAATTTATTTTCTCTATCTTAAATATTCTTTTTATTTTTTCAGTTGTTATATCTTTATTGATGATAGTATTTTCAGAGCAGATAATAACTCTGATAGTAAATGGGTTTCCAGATGAAACAAAACATATGGCAGCTGATCTTTTGGAGATAATGTCACCATATTTTATAATGATAGCACTTGCTGGTATGATAGGAGCTATACTTAATAATTTTAAAATATTTGTAATACCAGCCTCAACAGCTATATTTTTTAATGTGGCTATCTTAGGATCAGCTATATTTTTTGGAAAAAATTATGGTATAAAAGCTATGGCTTATGGAGTTCTTATTGGTGGAATACTTCAATTTTTAATACAACTTCCACAATTTTTTTCAAAGACAAGAGGGTACAGTCTAAAGATTTTTTGGAAAGATAAATATTTAAAAAGATTATTTTTTATGATGTTACCAATGCTAGTTGGAATTGTAGCAAGACAATTTAATACAATAGTGGATCAGTTTTTTGCCTCTTACTTAGAAGAGGGGGGGATATCAGCCTTAGAAAATGCCACAAGACTTTATACTTTACCTATTGGAGTTTTTGGTATATCTGTTTCAACTGTGGTTTATCCAACTCTTTCTAAAAAAATTGTTGATAAAGATTTCAAAGGGGTAGAGGAAAATATTTTAAAAGGATTAAATATTTTACTATTTTTAATAGTTCCTTGTATGGTGGTATTCTGTTTCTATTCAAAAGATATAGTAAGATTTTTATTTGGATATGGTAACTTTAAAGGGAGAGCTGTAACAATAACAGCTGAGTCACTACTTTATTATTCTGTGGGACTTTATTTTTATAATGCCATCCATCTATTGACAAGATCTTTTTATGGTATGAAAAATAGTAAGGATCCAGTAAAATTTTCAATCCTTTCAATAATCGTCAATATATTACTTAATATGATACTTATAAAACCAATGGCATATAAAGGTCTAGCACTTGCAACTTCAGTTGCTGCAATAGTTAACTTTGGACTTTTATTATTTACTTTTAAAAAGAAATATATAGATTTTAAACTAAGAAGAACGATAGTGTTTGCTATAAAAACAATAGTTTCTGCTCTTATAGGGATAGGGGCAAGTATGTTTATAGGAAATATAATTATAAAACTTGTGGTATTTTCAGCTGTGTATCTATTGATTTGGGCATATCCAATCTATAAAAAAAGATTAGAGGTATTTTAATGGGAATAATTAATTTTAAAGTCTACACCCCTTACAAATATTCTTTTGAGATAATAAGAGAGGGGTTTAAAGGGTATTTTCAAGGGGAGTACACAGAGGAAAAATTAAATAATATAAAAATAATAGATCTTTCTTCTGGAACTGGGAACCTTTTATGTGTAGCCTTAGAAAAATTAATAAGACTTTCTAAAAAAATATTTGGTGAATATAGATATAATGAGAATTGGGTAACAGCCTATGATTTAGATTTTATGGCTCTAGAAGAATACAAAAGAAATATAAAAAAAATCTTAAATAAATATGGTGTTCAAGGAGAAATAAAAGCCTTTTATGGAGATAGCCTTTTAACAGATATAAAGGAAAAATATAATATTGTTTTGGGAAATCCTCCATATATAGGTGAAAAAAATAATAAGGATATATTTGAGAGTATAAAAAAATCTGAATTTGGAAAAAAATATTATCAGAGCAAGATGGATTATTTTTATTTTTTTATAGAGAAAGGAATAGATATATTGGAAGAAAATGGAGTTCTTTCATATATAATAACTAATTATTGGTTAAAGGCAGATAGTGCCACAGTCCTTAGAAAAAAGTTGAGAGATGAAGGTAGATATTTATATATAAATAACTTTAACACCTCTGTTTTTAAAGATGTAAACGGGCAACATAATATGATATTTACTTGGAAAAAATCTTTAGACGACAAGGTGTGTTCTATTAAAAACTATGTTTTAGATGAAGAGGTTTTTAAAAAAGATGAAAATAATTTAAAGCAGGTTGTGGAAAAATTTTTTTTAAACAATGAAGAGCTTTATGATGAGAATGGAAATATTGTTTTGACAAATTTAGAAAATAAAAAAATAACTAAAAAGATTTTAGAAAAATCAAATTTTAGATTAAAGGATTTATTAAATATTAATCAAGGGATAATATCTGGATATGATAAGGCTTTTATATCAAAAGATTTTTTAGAGGAGTATAGGGAATATTTAAAACCTTTTTATAAAAGTAAGGATATTTTTAAATATTCAATAAAAGATAGGAATGAATTTTGGGTACTTTATCTTGATAAGAATACTTTAATAAATAATAAACTTTTAAATTATCTAGAACAGTATAGGGAAAAGTTAGAGAAGAGAAGAGAGGTAAAAAGTTCTAAAATAAAATGGTGGGAACTTCAATGGAGTAGAGATAGAAATATTTTTTCAGGGGAGAAAATAATAGTTAGACAGAGATGTAAAAGAAATATATTTGCTTACAGTGATGAGGATTTTTTTGGGAGCGCAGATATATATTATCTTTCTAAAAAAAATATGGATATAAATCTTTTTTATCTTTTGGGATATTTAAATTCTGAAATTTTTTATAAATGGTATAGGATAAATGGAAAATCTAAGGGGTATAATTTAGAATTTTATTCTACGCCACTTAAGGAAACTCCAGTTTACTATCCAGAAGATGAGAAAGAAATCAAATATATAGAAAGTTTGGTTAAAGAACAGATAGTAAATTATTCAGAAGAAAATCAAAAGAAAATAGAGGATTACTTCTTAAAAACTTACAGTATTTCGGAATTAGAAAGATAAAAAAATAAAAAAGTAGTAATAATAAGGAAATTATGGTATAATTATTAAGTTATATGAAATGTTTGTAATTTTTTTTTAAATATATAAGGAAGTGATAAATGAACAAGTTAGAAAAATTTAGAGAATTAGGTTTAAGCGATAAGACTTTGAAAGCCCTATCAAAGAAAGGTTTTGAAGAGCCAAGTCCAATACAAGCCTTAACAATACCAGTGTTATTAAAAG
Source organism: Fusobacterium sp. (assembly GCF_029258315.1). Classification (GTDB taxonomy): domain Bacteria; phylum Fusobacteriota; class Fusobacteriia; order Fusobacteriales; family Fusobacteriaceae; genus Fusobacterium_B. The sequence continues at coordinate 10,784 of NZ_JARHZE010000030.1, forward strand.
GGGAAAAAGACGTTATAGGTCAAGCACAAACAGGAACAGGAAAAACTGCTGCTTTTGCTTTACCAATTTTAGAAAAAATAGAAAAAAGTACAGGAAAAATAAGAGCTATTATTCTTGCACCTACTAGAGAACTTGCTATCCAAGTTGCTGAAGAAACAAACTCTTTTGCATCTGGAAGAAATATAAAAGTTGTACCTGTTTATGGGGGACAATCTATCGAACTTCAAATAAGACAGGTTAAAAAAGGTGTTGATGTTGTAGTTGGAACACCTGGAAGAGTTTTAGATTTAATAGACAGAAGGTTATTAAAACTAGACGAAATAGATTATTTCATCTTAGACGAAGCTGATGAAATGTTAAATATGGGATTTATTGAAGATATTGAAAAAATCCTAAGCTACACTAAAGAAGATAAAAGAATGTTATTCTTCTCAGCTACAATGCCAAGAGAGATTTTAAAAATAGCTGAAACACATATGAGACCAGGATATGAAGTTTTAAAAGTTGAGGCAAAAGAACTTACTACAAACTTAACTGACCAAATATATTTTGAAGTAAAACAAAAGGATAAGTTTGAAGCTCTTTGTAGAATAATCGACTTAGAACCAGACTTCTATGGAATAGTATTTTGTAGAACAAAAAATGATGTTAATGAACTTGCTGGAAAATTAAATGATAGAGGTTATGATGCAGGGGAGTTACACGGAGATATTACTCAAAATTATAGAGAGACAACTTTAAAAAGATTTAAGGATAAAAAATTAACAATATTAGTTGCAACAGACGTAGCAGCTAGAGGAATAGACGTTAATGACTTAACTCACGTTGTAAACTATTCAGTACCTCAAGAGGCTGAAAGTTATGTACATAGAATAGGAAGAACTGGAAGAGCTGGAAAAGAGGGAACAGCTATAACTTTCATAACTCCATCTGAGTATAAAAAACTTCTTCAAATTAAGAGAATAACAAAAACAGATATTAGAAAAGAAAAAATACCTGGAATAAAAGATGTTATAATTTCAAGAAAGTTTAGAATAAAAGAAAGTATCAATAATGAAATATCTGAAGGAAATATCTCTAACTTCTTAGATATGTCTAGAGAGTTATTAAAAGAAGGAAGTCCTGAAGAAATAATTGCTGCACTTCTAAAAATAAACTATGAGGATGTTTTAGATAGTTCAAACTACAATGAGATAGAGGAAGCTAATGTAGATAGAACTGGAAAAACAAGATTATTCATAGCTCTTGGAAGAGTGGATAAAGTTACACCTAAGAAGATAGTTGATTTAATAGCTAGAGAATCAAAAATCGATAGAGATAAAATCAAAAATGTAGAGGTATATGAAAACTTCTCATTTATGAATGTTCCTTTTGCAGAGGCTGAATATATCTTAGATATATTTAAGAAACAAAAGAAAGGAAGAAAACCTCTAGTAGAAAAAGCTAAGGTAAAATCAAATGATGATGAGAAAGAGGAAGAAACTCCAAAAAGAAGAGGAAGAAGATCTAAGGAATCATCAAATGATAAAAAAGAGCCAAAGACTAGAAAAAAAGAATCTTCAAAAGAAGCTGTTTTAGATAAACCAAAAAGAGGTAGAAAGAAAAAAACAGAAGGTAGTACAAGTAAATAATAAATAGATGTTACTCCTTTTTTTAATAGAGAATATTATGGAAAGGAGTATTTTTATAATAATATTTTAAATTTTAGGGAGCTTTGATGAAAGATATTTTAGAAAATATAAAAAAGTTTTTTGAAAATAGAATGAACCAAATGAAAAATATTGACTATAAGGAGATATGTCAGAAAGCTATTAAATTTCCAATGGTGATTTTAACTGGAAGTGTTTTAGCTATGATTTTATTTGGGGGATATTTAGGATATAATTTAAATGAGAAAAAATATTATGATCAGATTGTAGAGATAAAGCCAGGAGATAGAGTTTTACCAATATTAGTTGGATTAAATCCAGAAAAGAAAAATTATTTTAAAGGTTACTTAAAATTAAAAAGTGGTGGAAAAAATATAAAAGCAGGATACTATCTTCTAAAAGGTGACTATTCTGTTGTAAGTTTAGTGAGACTTCTTGAAGAGGGAAGAGATAAGATGTTTAAAGTAACTATCCAAGAGGGACTTACTGTCAATGAAGTAATTGATAAATTAGTAAAAGATAACAGAATAGACAGAGAAAAATTTATGACAGCTTTAAAAGAGATAGATTTTCCTTATCCAACACCAAATGGTAATTTTGAAGGATATTTTTATCCAGAAACTTATTTTATATCAGAGAAATCAGATGAGAAAACTATTGCAAAAACTTTTTTAAGAGGGTTTTTAAAACATTTTCCAGCAGAGGACTATCCTGATAAAGAAGATTTTTATAAAAAGCTTGTACTAGCATCTATAATAGAGAGGGAGGCTGTTTTGCCAACTGAAAAACCTAGAATATCTTCAGTTTTTCATAATAGATTAAAAATAGAGATGCCTTTAGCCTCTGATGCTACTGTAAACTACCTATATAATTATACAAAAAGAAGAATGTACTATAAAGATTTGGAGATAGAGTCTCCATACAATACTTATAAAAATAAGGGACTTCCTCCTGGACCAATAGGAAATCCTGATAAAAAATCAATAGATGCAGCCTTTAATCCAGAGGAAACACCATATTATTTCTTTGTTGCCTCAGGTGGTGGAGCTCATCATTTTACAGAAACTTATGAGGAGCATTTAGAGTTTCAAAGACAAAATCTTACAAGTGGAGAGAAAAAATAATGGAAAATATTTTAGTTGGGATAAATAGTAAGTATGTTCATACAAATGTGGCAATAAGATACTTAAAAAAATATGTGGAAAAAAATAGCGATTTAAAGATACAGATGTATGAGAGCAGTATTAACAATAACATTCAAAAAATTATAAGAGATATAGTTGAGTCTTCCCCTGAGAATATATTCTTTTCAGTATATATTTGGAATGTGGAAATGGTTTTTAAAATTGTAAAAGAGTTAAGAAAGATATTGCCAGATAAGAAAATTCTTTTAGGTGGACCAGAGGTAAGTTATAACCCAACTGAAATATTAAAAAATAATGTAGAGATAGATGGAATATTGGTAGGAGAGGGGGAAAAAGTATTTCTTAACTATCTGACTAAAGATATAAAAGATGTTAAAGGTGTGTATTATAGAGAGAATGGAGAGATAAAATTCAATGGATTTGAACCATTGATAGAAGACCTTGATATAGTTCCATTTCCTTATGATGATAGTGAGCTTGAAGATGTACATAAGATAGTTTATTATGAGTCTTCAAGAGGTTGCCCTTTTAACTGTTCTTACTGTATGTCATCAATAGATAAAAGTGTAAGATATTTTTCACTTGAGAGAACTAAAAAAGATTTGAAAAAATTTATTGATATAGGAACAAGACTTGTTAAATTTGTAGATAGAACTTTCAACCTTAGAAAAGAAAGATATATGGAGATTTGGAGATTCTTATTGGAAAATTATAGAGAAAATATAACTTTTCATTTTGAGATAAATGCCAATATATTTGATGATGAGGTTCTTGATTTTTTAAAACAAGTTCCAAGAAAGTTTTTCCAATTTGAGATTGGGGTACAAACTACAAATCCAGCTACAATGAAAGCTATAAATAGAAATAATAATTTAGAAAGACTTTTCCATAATGTAACTTTTATAAATAAAAATATACATCTTCATTTGGATCTAATAGCTGGACTTCCCTTTGAAGATTATGAAACATTTGGAAATTCTTTTGACTATGTTTATAGAACAAAGTGTGAAATGATACAGCTTGGTTTTTTAAAAATGTTACAAGGAACAGAGATGAAAGAGGAGGGGGAAAAATATGGATATAAATATTTGGATTTCCCACCTTATGAAATATTAGAAAATGATTTTATATCTTATAAAGATATTTGTAGACTTAAGGATATTGAAGAGGTTTTAGATTTTTATTACAATTCACAAAAATTTTTAAGATCATTAGATTTTGTGGTAAGCAACTTCTTTGAAAGTCCATTTAAGTTTTTTGAGAGTATAGGGGACTTCTATAAGAAGAAAGGGTATTTAGAGATAGCTCATAAGGAACTAGCTATTTTTAATAACTTCTTAGAGTATTATAGAGAGCAAAACTTCCCAAGAATAGATGAGTTTTTAGAGTATTTAAAATTTGACTATTTATTCTTAGGAAAGCCTGGATTCTATCCAGAGTGGATAGATGATAGAAAAGACAAGGATCTTTATAAGAGCATAATTGATAAGATGGAATTTAAAAGTGCAAGAGAGGCACATAAACTTACTGAATTAGAAAAATTTGAAATAAATATCGAAACAGGTGAAAAAGAGAGTGTAAACATTTTCTTTGATTATAGCAAGGAAGATACAAAATATTATATAGTAAGATAGAGGAAAATTATGAATATAGTAGAAAAAGTAATAGAAAGAATAGAAAAAACTCAGATTATTAAAAAAAATGATAGGATAGTTGTTGGTTGCTCTGGTGGACCTGATTCTGTTTTTTTATTAGAGGTTCTTTTAAAGATAAGAGAGGAGTATAATCTTTTCTTGGCTTTGGCTCATATAAATCACATGTACAGAGGTGAGGAGGCTAAAAGAGATGAGAACTTTGTAATATCTTTGGGAGAAAAATATAATATTCCTGTATTTGTAAAAGAAAAAAGTATGCAAAATCTGGCTCAAGAGAAAAAAATAAGTCTTGAAGAGGCTGGAAGAGAGATAAGATATAGTTTTTTTGAGGAAGTTTTAAAAGAGGTTGATGGAAATAAGATAGCTCTAGCTCATAACCTAGATGATCAGGTGGAAACTTTTTTATTCAGACTTATAAGAGGTTCATCATTTGAGGGTCTAGAGGGGATATTAGATGTTAGAGATAAGTTTATAAGACCTATAAATGAAATCTATAAATCAGAAATTATGGAATACTTAGATCAAAATATGATAGAATACAAAATAGATTCTACCAATTTACAAAATGAATATACTAGAAATAGTATAAGGCTTGATCTGATACCTTTTTTAGAAAAAAATTACAATCCTAAGGTAAAAGAAAAACTATATAATTTTATAAAAGAGATAAGAGAGATCAATGGTATTTTAGAGGTTGATTATAGCAGATATATAATTGATAATTATATTGATGTAAATAGATTATTGGAAGAAAAAAGTGAATATATACAAAAGAAAATAATAAATTATTATTTAAATAGTAATAATATCAAAAGTTCAAGAAATAAAATCGAGAATATAGTAAAAATACTATCTAACGGTGGTACTAAAAAAATAAAATTAGATAAAGACTATACTCTAATCAAAGAGTATGATAAAATATACATATCTTTAAACAAAAAAGAAGAAAAACAAGTCAAAGAGTTAGCGTTGAAAATTCCGGGAAAAATAATTTTCGGAGAATTTGAATTGGAAGCAACAATAGGAAGAGCAGAATTTAAGGGGGGAGATCAGGAATTTAAAACTAATCTTAAAAAAACCGATAAACTAATAGTTAGGGGTAGAAAGTCAGGAGATGTAATTTTTCTGAAAGGAATGGAAACTTGCAAGAAGTTGAAAGATATATTTGTTAATTCTAAGATACCAAAGGATATGAGAGAAAATATTCCAATCGTTGTGCATCAAAAAGATGATGGACAGGAAGAGATAGTTTGGATAGGTGGAATAAGAAAAAGTAAAAATTATTTTTCAAATCAAGAAGAAAGTGTGATATTAAAAATAAGGAGGAATTAGTGTGGAGGATAACAAAGATTTAAAAAAATTCTCAGAAGCTGAAGACAAAAAAGAAACAGTTGAAATTAAAGAAAACGCTGAAAATAAAATTGACGAAACAAAAGAATTAGGACACGTTGTACCTAGAATATTACAAGAAAATAATTTTGATAATAAAGGTGGACACGAGGAGGAAGAGGAGATAAAACCTTTTAGACCTGTTCACGAAGAAGATAAAAAAGAGGAAGTAAAGCCAGAAGAGGCAAAGGAAGAAAAAAAAGAAGAAAAAGAGGACAAAAAAGAAGAGTCTAAAGAAAAAACTACTGAGGAAAAAGAGATTGAAGATACTCTTGAGGAGAGAAGAGAAGAGCTTAAATCAAAACTTTCATCAGGAATGAAAAAAGTAAAAAAAGGAAGATTAAACTTTAAAGGTTTAGTAATGCTAATATTTATAGTAACATTACTTATGTCTTTACCATCTTTACTTGAAGGAGAGGAAAAAACTCCTACAACCACAGTTTCTTATACAGAATTTATTTCAAATGTAAAAAATAAGAAGATTGATTTTGTTGAAGAAAGAGAAGGATATGTTTATGGATACTATGGAAAGGATACTGATCAAAAAGGTTATAAAACTAGAATGATAACTGATAGATTAGGACAAGATAAAGAGTTAGTATCTATATTAAAGTCTACTAATACAAAGGTTGAATCTTTACCACCACAAGAGATGCCACTTATTTTAAGTCTACTTGCATCTTGGTTCCCTATGTTATTATTAATAGGTGTTTGGGTATTTATGCTTGGAAGAATGAATAAAGGTGGCGGAGGACCACAAATATTCAATATGGGAAAATCTAAAGCTAAAGAAAATGGTGAAGAGATTTCTAATGTTACTTTTAAAGATGTTGCTGGTATAGATGAGGCAAAACAAGAGTTAAAAGAGGTTGTTGAATTTTTAAAAGAGCCTGAAAAGTTCAGAAAAGTTGGGGCAAAAATTCCTAAAGGGGTTCTATTATTAGGAAATCCTGGAACAGGAAAAACTTTACTTGCTAAGGCAGTGGCTGGAGAAGCAAAAGTTCCTTTCTTCAGTATGTCTGGTTCTGAGTTCGTAGAAATGTTCGTCGGAGTTGGAGCATCAAGAGTAAGAGACTTATTTGCTAAGGCTAGAAAATCAGCTCCTTGTATAGTATTTATAGATGAGATTGACGCAGTTGGTAGAAAAAGAGGTTCTGGACAAGGTGGAGGAAACGACGAGAGAGAACAAACTTTAAACCAATTACTTGTTGAGATGGACGGGTTTGGAACTGAAGAAACAATCATAGTTTTAGCAGCTACAAACAGACCAGATGTATTGGACAGAGCTTTAAAAAGACCTGGAAGATTTGATAGACAAGTTTATGTGGATTCTCCAGATATTAAAGGTAGAAGAGAGATATTAGAGGTTCACGCTAGAGGTAAAAAGTTTGCTGATGACGTTGACTTTGAAACAATAGCTAAGAAAACAGTTGGACTTGTGGGAGCAGATTTAGCTAACCTATTAAATGAGGCAGCTATCTTAGCAGCTAGAGCAGGAAGAAAAGAGATAAATATGGCTGACTTAGAGGAAGCCTCTGAAAAAATAGAGATGGGACCAGAGAAAAAATCTAAGGTAGTCAGTGAAAAAGAAAAATTAAAAACAGCTTACCACGAAGCTGGACACGCTGTTATCAACTATCTATATATGAACGACACAGATCCAGTTCATAAAGTAACAATTATTCCTAGAGGATTTGCTGGTGGATATACAATGTCTTTACCAGAAGAGGATAGATATTATTATTCAAAAGAATGGTTTATCAATAGAATGAAGATGTGCTATGGTGGTAGAGCTGCTGATGAATTAGTTTCAAAAGAGTTAACTACTGGAGCAAGTCAAGATATAAAAGTGGCTACAAGTATAGCTCAAGGAATTGTAACAAGATATGGAATGAATGAAAAATTTGGACCTATATTATTAGATGGAACAAACGAAGGAGATATGTTCCAACAAAAATATTATAGTGATGCAACTGGTAAAGAGGTTGATGAAGAGATAATCAAATTAGTAAAACAAACATATAAAGAAACAGTTCAAGCTTTAATTGACAATAGAGATAAACTTGATGCCTTAGCTATGGCTCTTTGTGAAAGAGAAACAATAATGAAAGATGATTTTGAAGCTCTTATGAGAGGGGAAAAATTAAAACCATTAGATGTTAAAAAAGATGAGTCAAAAGAGGAAGTAAAAGAAGAGGTAGTTGAAGAGAAAAAAGTTGAGGAAATAAAAACTTCTGAAGAGGTAAAAAATACTGAGGAAGAAAAATAAAACCTTTACAAAATAAAAAAAGTATGTTATACTTTATGAGAATTTATTCTAGGATATAGGAATAGCCACCTATTTCTTGGGTTAAATAATAAAAATTAGGAGGACGGCTAACAATGAAAACTAAAGCAGAATTAATCAAAGAATTCGGTAAAAACGAAAAAGATACTGGATCTACAGAAGTACAAATCGCAATCTTAACAGAGGAAATCAAACACTTAACTGAGCACTTAAAAGTTCACAAAAAAGACTTCCACTCAAGATTAGGATTACTTAAAAAAGTAGGACATAGAAAAAGATTATTAAACTACTTAGCTTCTAGAGATATTGAAGGATACAGAGCTTTAATAGCTAAATTAGAAATCAGAAAATAGTCAATAATAAAAACTATCTCTTAGGAGATAGTTTTTTTATAATAGACTTGAAAGTTTTTAGAAAATAAAGTAGAATATTAATCATAAATATTGATTGTAGACTTTAGGAGGAAAATGTGAAGAAGGTAGGTTTTTTTAGAGGGTTGTCTCTCTCTAGAAAATTAATCTTAGGATTTATGGGAGCTATATTGATGGGAACTTTCCTATTGATGTTGCCAATCTCTACCACATCTGGGGAAGGGCTTGATTTTTTAACAGCCTTATTTACAATAACTTCAGCAGTTTGTGTAACTGGATTATCTGTGATAGATATTAGTAAGGAATTAAGTTTTACTGGGCAGATATTTCTATTGATATTTATTCAATTAGGTGGACTTGGTATAATGACATTCTCGTCATTTATTTTTCTTTTGCTTAGAAGAAAAATGAGCTATGGTGAGAAGGAGCTTCTAAAAGAGGAGAGAAACGTTGAAGACACAGGTGGAATTTTAAAGTTTTTGAAAAAGGTAATATTGACGGTTGTTACAATAGAGGGGATAGGATCTGTTTTTTTAACAATTAAATTTGTACAAGAGATGCCACTTTTAAAAGCTATTTATTTTGGGATATTCCATAGTATATCAGCTTTCTGTAATGCTGGATTTAGTTTATTTACAACAGGACTTGAAAAATATTCTGATTCGATAATAATTAACTTTACCATAGCTTATCTTATTATCCTTGGGGGAATAGGATTTGGGGTAATAGATAGTATTTTAAGATCAGTTAGAACTAAAAAATATAAATTAAATTTAACAGTGAAGGTAGCCATAATAATGTCTTGTTTTTTAACTATTATTGGAATGGTACTATTTTTTGTAATTGAAAATTCAAATGGTGGAACTATTGGAAATATGACTTTTTCAGAAAAGTTAATAGCTTCATTTTTCCAAAGTGTAACTACAAGAACAGCAGGGTTTAATACAGTGCCTATGGGTAACTTAAAACCAGCTACAATATTTTTATTTTGTATTCTAATGTTTATTGGAGCTTCTCCGGGATCAACAGGAGGAGGTATTAAAACCACAACAGTTGGAGTTTTAATTGTTTATGTTATTTCAATAGTTAAAAATAGACAGCACACTACAATTTTTAATAGAAGAATAGATTGGGAAGTGATGAACAAGGCCATAGCTATACTTATTATATCCCTTATGTATATCATAGTAGTAACTATGATAATGCTGTGTGTAGAAAATTTTGCACCTGAGGCTATAATATTTGAGGCTGTATCAGCTTTTGGTACTGTTGGACTAAGTGTAGGTATAACAGCGGATTTAGGTATTGTGTCAAAGATATTATTAATATGTACAATGTTCTTAGGTAGACTTGGACCTATGACACTTGCAATTGCTTTTGGTGGAGGAAAAAATGTTGAGAAAATAGTCTTCCCAAAAGAAAATATAATAGTTGGATAATTAAGGAGAAAATAGATGAAACAATATTTAGTAATAGGGTTAGGAAGTTTTGGAACAAATGTGGCAAAAACTTTGTACGAAGCTGGAGAAGAGGTTGTTGGAATAGACATAAACGAGAATATAGTTCAAGAGCTTATAAATAGTGAATATTTAGAAAATGCTTTTTCTTTGGACGCAACTGATGAAACTCAAGTTAAAAGATTAGATATTTCAACTTTTGATATAGTTTTTGTATGTATAGGAGCTGTTGAGCCTAGTATGATGATAACTTTAAACTTAAAAGAGTTTGGAGCTAAAAAAATAATAGTTAAGGCAGCAAGTCAAAAACATAGAAAACTTTTAGAAAAAATCGGTGTTGATCAGGTTATCTATCCAGAGGAATATATGGGAAGAAGAGCTGCATTAGTGGCTATGGAACCTAATATGATAGAGCATTTAAGATTTTCACAAAATTTCTTACTGGCTGAGGTAAAAGCTCCTTGTGAGTTTTGGAATAAAAACTTTATTGAGTTAGAGATCAGAAAGCATTATAATATAAATATAGTAGGAATTAAAAAACCAGATGGAAGATTTTTATCAAATCCTCCAGCGACAACAGTAATAGAGAAAGATGATATTTTAATAGTTATAACAGATGCTAAGACAGCAAATCAAATGAGCAATATATTAAAAAAGGAATTTAAAGAAGATTAAATTCTATCGGGAGGCAAAATAGATGTTAGAGTTTGATGTAATAGTAGTTGGAGCAGGTCACGCTGGTTGCGAAGCTGCACTAGCACCAGCAAGAATGGGACTAAAAACAGCTATATTTACAATAAGTTTAGATAAAATAGGTTATATGTCATGTAACCCCTCTTTAGGAGGACCTGCAAAATCTCATCTAGTTAGAGAGATAGATGCTCTTGGAGGAGAGATTGCAAGAAATATAGATAAGACTTTTATACAAATAAGAGTGCTTAATACTAAGAAAGGGCCAGCAGTAAGATCTTTAAGAGCTCAAGCTGATAAGGCTCAATATACTCTTCAAATGAAAAAAACTTTGGAGAATACTGAAAACCTTGATGTTATTCAAGGAATGGTAGTAGATATAATAGTAGAAGATGGAAAAGCAGTTGGAGTAAAAACAAAAGAGGGAGTGGAGTATAGAGCAAAAGCTATAATAATTGCCACAGGAACTTTTATGAGAGGGCTTATCCAGATAGGAGAGAACCATTTTGAAGGTGGAAGAATGGGAGAACTTTCTTCTGAAGAACTACCTCTATCTTTAGAAAAACTAGGAATAGGACTTGGAAGATTTAAAACTGGAACTCCAGCAAGAATTGATGAGAGAACAATAGATTTTTCTAAGATGGAAGAGCAACCGGGAGATACAACACCTCTTAGATTTTCAAACTCATCTTCATATGAAGAGCTAGCAAAGAGAAGACAGATCCCTTGTCATCTTCTTCATACAAATGAGAGAGTGCATCAAATAATAAAAGATAATAAGGACAGATCACCTTTATATAATGGTACAATAGTTGGAACAGGTCCTAGATATTGTCCATCTATCGAGGATAAAATATTTAAATATCCAGATAAGACACAACACCATATCTTCTTAGAAAAAGAAGGTTATGATACAAATGAAATATATGTAGCTGGACTTTCAAATTCACTTCCAGCTGATGTACAGTATGAGATTTTACACTCAATAGAGGGGCTTGAAAATGCAAAAATTATGAGATATGCCTATGCTATTGAGTATGATTATGTAAAAACTGAGGAGTTAACTTACTCTCTTGAAAATAAAAATATAAAAAATCTTTATACAGCTGGACAGATAAATGGAACTTCTGGATATGAAGAGGCTGCAGCTCAAGGGATAATGGCAGGGATAAATGCTGCTAGAAAAATCCAAGGGAAAGATCCTATCATTTTAGATAGAGCAGACTCATATATAGGAACTTTAATAGATGATATTGTTTCTAAAGGAACAAATGAACCTTATAGAATGTTTACAGCAAGAAGTGAGTATAGACTTATATTAAGAGAGGACAATGCTGACTTAAGACTTTCAAAGATAGGTTACGAAGTGGGGCTTGTATCAAAAGAGGAGTATGACAAGGTTCTTTACAAAGAAAAAGTTGTAGCTGAAGTAATTGAAAAATTAAAAAAACAATATGTTGGAAGTTCAAATCCAAGAGTCAATGAAGTGTTGGCAAAATATGATGAGACTCCAGTAAGCAATGGTATATCTTTATTTGAATTTTTAAGAAGACCAGAGGTTACTTATAAGGATATAAAATATGTATCTGAACTTATAGAGGAGTTTTCATTGGAAGATTATGATGAGGACATTGAATATCAAATAGAGATTCAAGTAAAATATTCTGGATATATAGAAAGATCTATGAAATCAATAGAAAAGCATAAGAGTTTAGAGGATAAAAAGATACCTGAAAACTTAGATTATGATGCTTTGGAAAATATTCCAAGAGAGGCTAAAGAAAAATTAAAATCTGTAAGACCTTTAAATATAGGACAAGCCTCAAGAATTTCAGGAGTTTCTCCAGCAGATATTCAAGTATTATTAATTTATTTGAAAATGAGAGGAAAAAATTAATGAGAGAGTATTTAAAGAATGGGATAGAAAAAATCGGTTTAGATATTTCTGATGAGAAAATAGATAGATTGATGGAATATTTAAAACTTTTGGTTGAGTATAATTCTCATACTAACTTAACAGCTATAAGAGATGAAGAGGGAATAATAGAAAAACATTTTTTAGACTCACTTCTTGTTATGAAATATATGGGGATAACAGAGGGAAAAGCAATAGATATTGGAACTGGAGCAGGATTTCCTGGAATGGTTCTAGCTATTTGTAACCCAGAGATTAATTTCACTCTTATAGATTCAGTTGGGAAAAAGGTAAACTTTTTAAAACAGGTTATTGAAAAGCTAGAATTAAAAAATGTTGAGGCTCACAATGTTCGTGCAGAGGAATATATCAATGATAAAAATAGAGAAACTTATGATATAGGACTTTGTAGAGGGGTTTCAAAATTAAATATTATTCTTGAATATGTAATCCCTTTCCTAAAAAAAGATGGAAGATTTTTACCACAGAAGATGGAAGGGACTAATGAGGAAAAAGATGGAGAGAATGCTTTAAAAGTGTTAAAGAGCAAGATTGTTGAAATCTATTCTGAAGAGTTACCATATTCAAAGGATAAGAGATTGATATTGGATATATTAAAAACTGCTAAGACAGATAAAAAATATCCGAGGGCTAATGGAGTACCTGCAAAAAAACCATTATAAAAATAAGAACAGAGGAGATTTGATATGAAAGATATTTTAATAAAAAATAAAAAAATGTTTTATATAGGTCTACCTCTTTTTTTAGTGTTTTTTGTTGCCTATATGGCAGTCTATCATCTTGAAACTTTAGTTGGATTTGGTTTTGGGCTATTCACTAAAGGGGGATTAAAGGTTGAAAAGATTAGCTTTGAAGAGGGGAGCAACAAAACAAAAGGAAAAATCTATTTAAAAAATTCAAAACTTTATGGGAAGAAAAAATATTTAATTGGAGAGATACCAGAGCTTACAATAGAGTATGATAGCTGGAAGATAAATGAGATTGCTATTTTTTCTCCTAAGATAAACTTTGTTAGAAATGGTGACAGTTACAATATAGTTGATATATTTGTAAGTGGTAAAAAAAGTAGTAAAAAAGAGTCCACAGCTGACCCAATAATAAAGGTTATAAATGTCTATGATGGGGATTTAACTTATTATGATGATACTTATACTGAGCAGATAGAAAAAAAAGTTGATAATGTTAATGGATATGTAAAGTTTTTTAAAGGATATAATACAGACCTTGAATTTAAAGGGATAGGTTTTGAAGATAACAAAGAAAAGATTTTTGTAAAATTTGATAATTCTACTGGAAAAAATGAATTTTCATTGGGCTTAAAGGATATAGAGTTCAATGATAAATTGTTCCAATTTGCTTATGATAGCAACGGAGCAGTAAAAGATGTAAGTGGACTAGCTAACTTAAATCTAAAAATAAACAATGAGGGATTTTTTGGAGAGGGTAAACTTGAAAATGGTAAGGCTAGATATACAGATCTAGATATGCCAGTGGATAATATAAACTTAAATATGAACTTTCTAGGAGAGAATATAAAAATAGATGGGGATTATCTTTTAGGTAGTTATCCAGGTAAGTTTAAATTGGACTACTCCAGTGAAAATGGTGTAAAAGTAGGATTTTATTTAAAAGATATTTTATTTAGTGATGCTGAGAAATATAAGTATCTGGGAGATTTAAATTTAGGATTAAAAAATTTAGTTTTGAATACAGCTGATGTAGTAATATCGTATAAAGATAAGCTAAGAGCAGAGATAGATTTTTATACTAAAAATGGAGATAATCTAGGAAAGCTTAATTTTAGTTCAACTAAAGGGAAATTTATTTATGAAGATGATACTTTCTATATAAATGATATTTATTCTAAAATTTATATAGAGAACAAGCTAACTGAAAGAGAAGTAAAAGGAAATTTAAAATTTAAAGATGGAAAAGGTGAAACAGATTTACATGTATTGGGTAATCCTAAAAACTTATTTTCAGACTTTAAAATTGGATTTAATTTTGAACTTGCAAAAGAGAAATTTTTATTTGAATTAAAATCTAAAATACTTGATATAACAGGAAACTATAACTATGAAGATAAAAGTTTAGAGTTAAATCAAGGAAAAGATTTTTATCTAAGATATGATATAAGTAAAAATTATTTGGAAAAAATAAATGGTAACCTTGTATTAGCTTTTAATAATTATAATATTAAGACTCTTTTAAGTTTAAAAGATGATATTTTAAATATTGAGTCAAGATTTGACAGAATGCAGAAAAATTCTCTTGGAAAAGTGGACGCTAAGGTAAACCTTAAAAACTTAGACTATTTAATAGATTTTGATATTAAGAATTTAAAACTTAGTGATACTAAGGGAACAGTGGCTGGAAACTTTAAGGGAAAAATAGAAAATAAAAATGGTGTCTTAGATGGACAGGGATTTATAGAGAAGGGAACTATATTTGATAAGATAAATAATATAGCTCTTAGAAGAATATATGGAATATTCAATATAAATAATAAGAATAAAGATAAGTTTATTGACGTCTCTTTTGATGGAGAGATTGGAAAACTAAAAGTACAGGGACAAACTTTCTCAGGTATAAAAACAAGTATAAGATTTTTTAATAATAAAGTAGATATAAATGAGTTCTCAAATAGATATATAGATCTATCTGGAAATTATGATGTAAATACTATGTTGTTAAATATTAATCTAAAATTGAGAGAGATAACAAACGAGGTATTAAAACTTCAAAATGTAAATTTTGAAATAACAGAGGCAGAGGGAAATATCTCTGGTGATGTTAGCAAAGGTATTGAGAACTTAGTCGGTGAAATAGATGTAAAAGATGCTAACTTACAACTTTTCTCAGATAAGAGTGTGGATTTAGAAGGAAAGGTTAAGTTAAGAAAAAATAATATTTATTCAGATAAGTTCTTGGTCGGAAAAAATAATTTAAGCTTTAATTACTCTTTAAAAAATGAAAAGGGAAATTATAAAGTTTTAATTGATGAAAATGAAATTATAAATGTGATACCTAATATGAGGTTGAGAGTGGTTGGACAAACCTCTGGAGATATTGTAAAAGGTAGAGTAAAAGGTAGATTTGCTACTGAAGTTAGGGGGCTAAAAGCAGGAGATAAATTCTTACCTAAAGTTGTTTTAAGTGGTAACTATAACAATGAAGGGGTAGAGTTTAAAAATATAGGTTTCTTAACTTTGGAAAATAAAATTACTCCAAATATAAATGGATTTATTGATTTTAAAGAGGAACAACTTAGCTTTGATATACCAAAACAAAATATAAGATTAAAAGATTTTGGAATTATGGAAAACTTAGATGGGGACATAGTCCTTGAGGGGCATATAGATGGACCTCTTACAGATCCAAACTATGAATTTAACTCAGAAAAAGGAAGTATATATTTTCTAAAAAAACAGATTGGAAATCTTAAATTTAAAGTTACAGGTAACAAGGAAAAAATAAATATAGAAAAGGTTGATTTTGTAGATAGAACAAATAGAATAAGTCTAAATGGTAACTATGATATACCGAGTGGTCTAGCAAATATAAAATCAAACGCCTCAATAAATAATCTTAGCCAACTTAATGCTATTCTTGAAAAGTATGGAATAAAAAATCTAAATGGAAAAACAAAGATAAATCTTGAGATAAAAGATAATGTTCCAAAAGGTGAGCTAGTGATAGAACAGTTAGGTGGAGATTTTGAGCCATTTAACCTATATTTAAAAAATGTCAATGGAAAATTGATCCTTGGTGAAAGAATGATAAATATAGACACCCTTACAGGAAAGATTAATAATGGTGGACTTAAGGTTTCAGGAAGTATATTATACAATGAAGATCAAGACACTCTATTTGCTAGTACATTTGAAAAAATGCAATATAATCTAGTGGTAGAGGGAAAAAATATAGATTATATCTATAAGGATATGATTAAGATAAACTTCAGTACAAGACTTAGATTTATAAAGGATAGTATAGGTGGAACTTTAAATATAAATGGTGGTAAAATCACAAATATAATAACTAAAGATTTTGGAATTTTCCAAAAGATAAAAGACTTCTTATCTAGAAAAGAAAAGACTGATCAAATGGTTATTAAAAATCTAGAAACTCCAATGACTAAGGGGATGGAAGATCCAAGCTCTAAGATGAGAGTTAAGATTAGAATTAACAATGAAAATGGTATAAAGATAGATATAAAAAGTATCTCTGGATATGTAACAGATATAAAAGGAGATATTCATAATTCAGGAACTTTATCAGGAACTTTAGAAAATTTAAACTTTTTAGGTGAAACTAACATCAAAGAAGGAGAGTTTAGCATTAATGGAAACAAGTTTTATATTGATAGAGCCGTTGCACTGTTTACTGATAAAAATCAAAATATCTTAAGAGCAAACCCAGATATAGTATTTATAACAAAGACTACTATAAACTCAAAAATATACGAGGTCTCTTTGATAGGTCCAGCTAGAAAAATGGATATGTATATAAAAAGTGGTAATGAGATCTCTGTAAGTGATGTTAATGGTCTTTTATCTAATGGGGGAAGTGAGAAGGGAGAAAATACAACTGCCTTTTTAACAGAATTAATCGGAGGACAGATCTCTGATATAGTGGTAAGTCCAATAGTCAATGTGGTTAGAGATATATTTGGACTATCAGACTTAAGAGTTACTTCGAGTATAGTTTCTCAAGAGAAAAAGAAAAATCAAGAAGAGGAATCTAATATGACATTTGGAGCATATGTTGAGGCTGAAAGTCCTCTTTATAAAGATAAGCTCTTCTGGAAAGCAAGATTTAATTTTATAGATACTACTGACACTTCTGACACTAATCCAAGTTTGGAGAACTTGATAGAACATGATTTAAGTATCTATTATAAAATAAATAAAAATATGACAGTTGGAGGTGGAGTTCAGAAGTTAAGAAACGACATAGATATATTTGAAAGCGACAAAAACAATTATATAGAATTCAAGTTTGAAAAAAGATTTGATTTTTAAAAAACGGGGGTAAGAATGAGAAAGCAGTTAATGGTTTTACTGAGTTTTATTTTTATGCTAGTCGCATATGGTAGCGAAACTCAAGTGACTAACTACAAGATTCAGGAGATATTAGTAAAAAATAATATCGAAGTACCTGAAGCTACTATTATCAATATGATGAGTGAAAAAGCTGGAGACAACTTTTCTACTGAAAATATGATAAGTGACTACAAAAAAATAAAAGAATTAGAGTATATCGACAATGTGACTATACATCCAGAATATTCTAATGACGGGATAAACGTTGTAGTTAAAATTCAAGAGAAAGAAAATGCTAAAGAATTATTAACAAATCAAGGTATTATTCCAATGTCAGAAAGAGATGTTGTTGACAAGAGTATTATTGTAAGAGATGTAAGAATACACGGTAATACAAATGTAAGCAAAAAAGAAATTATGAAAATGGTGCCAATTAAAGTTGGTGGATATTATTCTAAAAAAAGAATATCTGATAGTTATGAAAACTTAAGAAGATCAGGACTATTCAGACAGGTTGTTCCAGATATTAGAAAGCAGGGAAATGGAATAATTGTAGAATTTAGTTTAATAGAAAACCCAGTTATAACAGGTGTAAACATTATAGGAAACACTCTTTATACAACTGAAGAGTTAATGTTAGACTTCAAAACTAAGTCAGGAAAAGTATTAAATGTTAATGATTTAAGAGATGATACTTCAAAAATGCTAAAAAAATATCACGATGAGGGATATGTATTAGCTAAGATATTAGACGTGAGCTTAAACAACTCTTATGAGGTTGAAATATTCTTAACTGAGGGAGTTACTAGAAATATTGAGTATAAAAAAATGGTAACTAAACAAAGAGGTGAAAGAAGATTACCAACTGATAACCTATTAAAAACTAGAGAGTATGTAATAGGAAGAGAGGTTGAGTTAAAAGAAGATACTATATTTAATATTAACGAGTATAATGAAACAGTTAAAAACTTAATGAGACTTGGTTATATTAAAAATGTAAAATATGAAACAAGAGATATATTAGGAGATCCAGACGGACAAACTGTTGTATTATTAATCGAAGAGGATAGAACAGCTAGAATACAAGGGGCTATCTCTTATGGTTCTGAGCTTGGACTTTTAGGAATGTTATCTTTAGAGGAAACTAACTGGCAAGGAAGAGGGCAAGA
>NZ_JARHZE010000105.1 GCF_029258315.1 Fusobacterium sp.
AAAAAAACTCCAAATTTTACTTTGAAGTTTTTTATTTTATATTATATATTTCTTAATTTTTATTTTTCTCTCTTTATATTAACATCTTCTAGCCCTTTTATAAGTGCTTTATTAAATAAACCTGTTAACTTATATTTTTCTCCATTTTTAGTCACAATAGTTATAGTATTCATCATTCCAACTGTAAAAAAATCAATTTCATTTAACTCATACATAAAAGCTGATCCTGAACGTCCTTGTGTTGGCTCAAATACAATTCTCTTATCAGTTATTGATAAATTTCCTGGATTTGGTTGTGGAAAAACTAAAATATTTTTCACATAAGAAACCTGTTTTTTCACTATTAATTTTTCATCTTCTTTTAATTTAAAATTTTCAAATCCTAGCATAATTACCACCCCTTAAAATTTAATTAATGGATTATAACACTTTTCTTTTTTTTATTCAAGTAAAAAATTTTTTTATTTTTACTATTATAAAAACTACTGACTCTATTTTATTTGTAAAATATTCTTTATAAAATTAAAATCTAATAAATCAAACTTCAATTTTTTTATTTTTCTTCTACTTTTCTATCTATGTTATTGTCTATAATGTTTTTTATAAAATTAATTCTAACAAATTCTTATCCTTGATATCTAAAAAACTATTTATTATCAACGATAATAATTATAAAATTTACTTTACTATAAAAATCTTATTTACAATTTAAATAAAAAATGATTCCAAGTTTTTTTATTATTCTCTTGAAAAATTAATAATTTCATACTATACTTTAATACAATAGTAAATTTTTTAATTATTTGATTTAGGGGAGAGTGGGAAAATGTTTGAAAGTTTTTTATCTAATGTCAATTTGGAAACCTTTTTATTTTTAGGAGTCGCTTGTTTTTTTGCTGCATTTATTGATGCCATAGCTGGTGGTGGTGGACTTATAACTGTCCCGGCATATCTAGCTTCTGGGCTTCCTGCACATATAGCTTTGGGAACAAATAAAGTTTCCTCTAGTATTGGAACTGTGGCTAGTAGTTTGAAGTTTGCAAGATCTGGTAAAATAAATAAAGAGATGTTAAAAAAAATGCTTCCTTTTTCTTTTATAGGAGCACTTATCGGAGTTAAAACTGTTGTTCTAATAGATTCTAAATATCTTTATCCAATAGCAATTATTTTACTATTAATAGTTTTAATCTATACCCTTTTAAATAAAAAGATAGGTGAAGAAAATAATTTCGTAGGTCTAACTGATAACAATATTCGTAATGGAAGAATTATGGCTATTACAATAGGATTTTATGATGGATTCTTTGGCCCAGGAACAGGTTCTTTTTTAATCTTTGCTCTTATTAAAATTTTTAAATTAGATTTTACTAATGCAAGTGGAAATGCAAAATTTTTAAATCTAACAAGTAATTTAGCAAGTATGTTCTTATTTATATATTTAAAAAAAGTAAATTTCTTTTACTCGATACCTATTGGAATAATTATGATATTTGGAGCTACTTTAGGAGCTAAGTTAGCAGTTACTAAAGGAACTTCATTTATAAAACCAATGTTCTTAATAGTAACTACAATAGTTCTTATAAAAATGATACTTGAATCTATGCTTGGAATAGATGTTGGCGGTTTGATAAAAGAATTTTTAATAAATATTCTATAACAAAAAAACTCTCTGAATTAATAGAGAGTTTTTTTTGTTAGTAATTTTTATGATACGGATATTTATTAGAAAGCTATTTATTGGCCTTTCTTGATCTAGCAATATTTTCTTTAACTATAAATCCTATTGTCACAACTAAAACAACTAAGAAAGCTAAAGATATTGGTCTTTTTATAAATATTGATAGGCTTCCTTGAGAAATTATTAAACTTCTTCTTAAATTTGATTCTGTTAAAGCTCCTAAAACCAATCCTAAAAGAACTGGAATTGTTGAGAATTTTAATTTTACTAAAATATAAGCTATAATTCCAAAAGCTATTGAAATATATAAATCAAACATAGAACTTTTTATTGAATAAGATCCAGCAAAACAAAATACAACTATTATTGGTATTAAGATTTCACTAGGAATTTTTGTAACTTTTGCAAAGAATCCTGTTAAATATTTACCTTGAATATACATAAAAATATTTATAAATACAAGTCCTACCATAATTGCATAAAGAGTTATTCCATGTTCTTGGAATAAGTTCGGCCCTGGAGTTAAACCATTTGCCATTAAAGTACCTAAAAGAATTGCAACTGCTGCATCTCCTGGTATTCCAAGAGTAAGAAGCGGAATAAGTGTAGCTCCTGTAACAGCATTATTTGCTGACTCTGCTGCTGCTATTCCATCTATTGAGCCATTTCCAAATTCTTCAGGATGTTTAGAACTTTTTCTAGCTCTATCATAACTAAAGAATGATGCCATTGATGCCCCAGTTCCTGGAATTACTCCAACAATAACTCCGATTATTGAAGAACGAAGAACATGAGGAAACATTCTAATATATTCAGCTGTTGTAAGTTTTCCAGTATCCTTTGCTTTTTCAATCTTCATTGTAGTGGAAGCTTTAAAATCCTTACTTCCATTTGAGTTTGAAATTGTTTCTGAAAGAGCAAAAAGTCCAATAAGAACTATTACTAAGTCAAATCCAGCATAAAGATTATAATTGTTTAATGTAAATCTAAAAGTTCCACTTATTACATCCATTCCAATTATTGATAGGAAAAGTCCTATACAACCAGAAATTATTCCTTTTGCTAAACTATCACCACTTACACCTGCAATAATAGAAATACCAAATACACAAAGTATAAATATTTCAGATGCTCCAAATTTTAAAGCAACTTTTGCAACTTGAGGAGCTAAGAATAAAAGTACCAATGCACTAAAAATTCCACCAAATGTTGAGGCTTCCAAAGCAATATTAAGGGCTTTTTGTGCCATTCCTCTTTTTGCTAGTGGGTTACCATCTAACATTGTAGCTGCTGCATGGGGAGTACCTGGAGTATTAATTAAAATAGCTGATATTGATCCTCCATAACTTCCTGCACAATAAATTCCAAGCAAAAACATAAAAGAATCAATAGCTTCTAAGTTATAAGTAAAAGGTAAAAATAATACTAGGCAAAGCATAACTGTAAGCCCTGGAATACAACCAAAAATTACTCCAGCTAATAATCCAAGGTTCATATAAATAAAACTACTTAATTTAAAAAATTCTAAAAATCCACTGACAATATTTTCAATCATATTTCTTCTCCTAACCTATGGCAATTGTACTAACAATATATTTTTGAAAATATATGTTACTGCTACACAAATTATTGTAACTATCATATAATACTTCCAATTTTTACATTTAAAGAAAGTTAACATTGAGTAACAATAAAGTATAGACGAAAACATAAATCCTATTTTATCTAATAAAAAAGCATAAGCTATTAATAATATACAAACAACTACTGCTCTTCCCTCTTCATTTAAATTTACTTCAACTTCTTGTACTGGAAGTTTTTTTACTAATTTTATAAGATCAGCAACAAAAATAAATAAACTTGATATAAACATCAAAGCTACAATTAATTTTGGAAAGCTTCTTGATGTTATAACCGCATCAGAATTTAATGGAATTTGTGAAGGTATTAAAAGCCATAAAATTGTTGAAAGTATAAGGAATATTGCACCACCTACAATATTTACTTTTATTTTGTATTTCACTTGTTTCACCCCTTAATTTTTAAAAATAGAGAGGAGATTTCCTCTCTATTTAATTTTGTTTTATTTTTTTAACATGTTATAGAATCTTTGAGCTTTTTCCATAGAATCTTTAATATGAGCATCACATTCTGCTGGTCCTATTGGATCAAGAGTTAATCCTAAATTTTTAGCTGTTTCTTGGAATCCTGGTTCTTCAAATATTTTTAAAACAGTTTTGTACATTTTATCAACTATTGCTGGATCTGTTCCTGCTGGCATTAAAAGTATACATCTATTTACTAAGAAAGTATCATATCCATAATCTCCAACACATTCTAAGTTATAAACTTCATCTTTTAAAGGTTTGTCATCAAATACTACAACTGGATCAAGTTTATTAGCTTTTACAAATTCTTTTGCTAAAGATGCATGAGTGATACCTATTACTGTATCTCCAGATAATGTTGCGTTCATCGCTTCATTAGCTCCGTTAAATGATACACCTTCAAAGTCTAGTCCCATTTCACTTAAAAGAGCAGAGATCATTAAATATTCAGAAGAGTTAAGTCCTGCAACTGCAAATATAACTTTTTTATTTTTTCCATATTCTTTTAAATCTTTTAAAGATTTAACACCAATTTTTGGATTAGATACCATTACAAAGTTAGATTTGTAAATATTTGCTACTGGAGTAAATTGTTCCCATTTAAATGGAACTGGATTAAATAAAGGTCCGATTGCGAAGTTTCCTTCTCCACCATAAATTAATTTAGTTGAATTTGGTTTTTCACGAAGATACTCAGTAAGTGCTACAACTCCACCAGCTCCTATTTTATTTTCTGGAACTATTGGTTGTCCTAAATATTTTTTACCATATTGTGATAAAGCTCTGTTAGCTTGGTCTGCTAATCCTCCAACTGCCCAAGGTACAGTTATAATAACTGGTTTCTTTGGCCAACTATCTGCTGGACTCTTAGCTGAGAATGATGGTAAAGCTGTTACAAGTGTTAAAATACAAAGTGCCAATACTTTAAAAAATTTTTTCATACCCTTTTCCTCCCGTTGTTCTGTTTGTTTATTTATTTTATTTTGTTACTTCCTTCTTGATAATAGATTTAAGAAATACATTATCATTGGTTTTCTCTCTTCATCTACTCTTTCTTTTACAAAGTTTTCTAAAAATTCTTCTGTAACTTTTCCAAGATTTTCTTTTTCTATCTCTTTTTTAAACTCTTCTACAAGTTTATCTTTGTCATTTATTTTTACTAAATTTACAAAAGCTATAAACTCATTTTTTGTATTTCCTTCCCAAGTGATAGATTCTTCAAAATCTTTTCCAACTGAATATTCTTTTTCAAAATTTGCTTTATAATCAAGAATATCTTGTTCTGTTACCTCTTTATCATAGCTTAATCCTATTCTCTCATATTGCTCTAAAGGTGCATCGCTTTCCTTCATTAATTTTCTCATAAGATTTGCCATTCTTACTTCTTGTTTTATATCCTCTATTGGTTTTTCTTGATAAGGATCTTTTTCTGTATCATATAACATTGTTCCAAATCTATAATGTTGGTTAAAGTTTTTAACTTCAACTTTCATTGTCTTAAGTCCTTTTGTAAATGTAAATGGTTCAGCAAGTTCAAAATCTTTCATTTCTTCTATTGAAAATCTTGATTTTATATGTGTAGGCATTAATGTATATTCATATAGAGGTGAGTTTGTATTTTTTGCTTCTCCTCTCATATATACATATTTTCCATCTGTACAATTTATTTGATTACCATGCCAACCGAATATACAAGCTTCTCTTATTTTCTTATCATTTGCTATTGTATCTCTTAATGGGTGCCCTTGCATATCTTTTGGAATCTCTAATCCAAAGAACTCTAAAATTGTTGGTGCCATATCTATAAGTTGAACCAAAGAATTTCTTTTCTCACCTTTTATTTTTACTCTTGGATCCCAAATAAACAATGGAGTGTTTACAAGTTCATTGTAAGCTGGCATCATATTTTTTGCCCACCAACCATGTTCTCCTAATAAGAAACCATGATCTGTACAAACAATCAACATTGTATCATCCCACATTTTATGTTTATCCATAAGATCCAAAATATTTCCTAAACTTCTATCACATTTTGATAAAAGAGCTGCATATTTATATTTTAAATTTTCCACATCATCACTACTTTCTATCACAGGATGATAATCTGGCCAATCTAAATTTTTCTTCTTAATATGATCTCCGTATAGGGCATCATATTCTTCAGGAACTACATATGGTTCGTGAGGATCAAAAGATTCTATTTGTAAAAACCAATTATCTTCAGAATGATTTTTTTCTATAAAATCTATTCCTGCTTGGAAAGTTCTTGATTGAGGATAATCTTTTTCCTCTTTAAATTCTTGACGATTTACCCATTCTTGTCTCCATATATCTGCTAACTTTTCTCTCGATGGTAAGAAAAGTCTTTGAGGAGCTTTTGCATCTTCTGGAATATCAGGAAACTTTATCTGTCCTTTCCAAGGATCTCCCTCTTGACCTCTTATCATCTCCCAACTAGAAAATCTACTATGATAAGTAGCCCCACCATCTGCCCAATATAGATGATGATCTGTTGCAAGATGACTATAAACTCCATTCATCTTTAAAATTTCTGGCATTGAATCATCAAATGGTTCTAATGGTCCCCAACTTCTATGTAGAAAATTATATCTTCCTGTATGTAGTTCTCTACGAGCTGGCATACACGGTAAACTTCCTGCAAAACAATTGTCAAATTGAACTGAATTTTCAGCCAATCTTTTAAAGTTTGGAGCTTTTATCCAAGAGTTTCCATAAGATGGTAGATAATGTCTATTCAAAGAATCAAACAATACCATTATAACTTTCATTTAAACCCTCCATTTATTTTTTTATTTTAAATAATTATTTTTGATATTATTTCAATATTATTCATTTGTTTTCAAAACAATTATTTCATTTCTTATATTAAATATAACTCATTTTTATAAAAAATGCAATAGTTTTTTAAAAAAATTTTAAAATTATTAAAAAAAGTAAAATAATTATTTTCTTTTACTTTTTTTATGATATAATAAATTATATTTTTAAAACAAAGGTGAGATTATGAAACAATTAGAAACTTTAAAAATAAAAAATATTATGGCTGTTCTTGAGACTATAAGGCTTAATGAAAATTGCTCTAAGAAATATATCTCTTCAATCACTGGACTTTCTTCTGCCTTACTTACAAATATTTGTAATCAATTAAAAGATAAAAAAATTATTTTCGAAGGAGAAACTTTAAATTCTGCTAGAGCTGGTAGAAGAGAAGTTGCTCTTAATCTAAATTATTCTTTAAAAAAAATAATTGGAATAAATCTTTCCAGTGAATACTGTGAAGTTATAGTATCTGATCTGAAACCATCCTTACTTTTTTCAAAAAAAATAAACATCTCAAAAAATTCTATCCTTTTAGAAAATATTGTGGATATCATTTTTGAATATATTAAAGAAAATAATCTAAAAATTTCTGATTTTGCTGGGATTGGTATAAGTTCTAAAGGAACTACTGATATTATAAATGGTATAGTTGGAGAAGATTTTTTAGAAGAAAGGTTAAATATTAAAGAACTACTTTCTAAAAAAATAGATCTCCCTATATTTATTCAAAACGATGTAAAAGTTCTATCAATTGCTCAAAATTATTTTTTCCCTGAATATGATGATTTCTTTCTTATAAAATATAGTATCCACGGAATAGGTGGGGGAATATTTAGAGATGGGACTCTTTATTACAACAATGAAAATACAATTGGAAAAATAGGTCATATTATTATGGATGTGAAAGAAAATTACTGCCCAGTCTGCAAAAGAAAAGGTTGTTTAGAAAGTATAATCTCTATAAACAGGATAAAAAAAGATCTGGCAAAGGATTTTGAAGAGGGAAATTTACCTATTCTTAAACGTTATCTTGATAATGATTTTGAAAATTTTACAATAGAGAAAATGTTTTTAGCTTATGAAGAGGGGTCAATAGTTCTTAATGAAATTATTAGAAAAAGTGCATCTCTTATGGCTCAAGCTATAATAACTACTCACGCCATTGTTGGATCAAATAAAATTATTCTCTATGGTGACTTTTTTTCTCAAAAATCATATCTTTTCCTATTAGAACAATATATAAAAGAATATCAACTAACTAATCTTTGGGACAAGATAATTTTAAGTAGCCTAAGCTCTGAGCAGGAAACTTTAGCAAGTTGTGTTATGGTTATTAAAAAAATGTTCTATGAAGATTTAAATAAATATTTTCATATTATTTAATAATTTATTTTAAATCAAAAAATAATTATTAAAAATTTTTAATTAATAAATTGTAAATAATAAAAATAGGAGCTATAAATTTAGTGATTAAAAAACACTTTTTATATAGCTCCTTTTATCTTATAAATTATTTTGTCTTTGGAAATTTCTTACAATTTCTGCTACATGTAACATCTTATCTATATTTCTATCAAAGAAATATTTATATGATTCACAGAATCTATTTTCATAAACCCCATCATTCATCTCTTTATGTCTTCTGCAACCACCACGACAGATTTTAAAATATTTACATATTCTACATTTATCTTGTACAGCTAGAGAAGAGCTTAAAAATTGTCTTTCTTTTTCACTAGAAAGCATTTCCTCTATTCCATTGTCATTTAAGTTTCCTATTTTTAATTCATCAAGTACATAGAAATCACAAGGATAAGCACTACCATCTGATTCAACTATTACATTCATATTACAATGTCCAACCATATCACAAGCCTCTGGTTGTCCACCAAGTAAGATTTTTATATAGTTATCAAAATGTCTTACACTTATTCTTCTATTGTTTACAATATCTTCATACCAAAGATTAAATGTTTCATCTAAGAAGATTCCAAAATCTTCTGCTGTTAAACTATAATCTTCATTTTTAGCGTCGCTTAAACTATCTAAACAGGGTATAAATTGATAATATCTAAATCCACTTTTTCTAAAGAAATTATAGATTAATTTTCCATTTTGAGCTGTCAATTTATTTACAACACAAAGAATATTAAATTCTACCTCATATTTTTTTAAAAGTTTTGTAGCTTTAAAAACATCATTAAAAGTTCCCTCACCTTTAGCATCAACTCTAAAATGATTATGTATCTCCTTATTTCCGTCTAAAGAGATCCCTATTAAATAATTATATTTCTTAAAAAGTTCTGCCCATTTTTTATCAAGTAAAGTTCCATTTGTTTGAAGAGCAAAATTTGTAGTTATATTTTTTGTATTATATTTTTCTACAAATTTATGAAACTTTTTAAAATATTCAAGTCCAGCTATTGTAGGCTCTCCCCCTTGGAAAGCAAAGTTTACAGTTTCTGTAACCTCTTCATAAACTCTTCTCACAAGATTTTCTAAAGTTTCATCATTCATAATCCCATAATTTTTTACTTCTCTGTTATTACTTACATCAAAGTAAAAACAATATTTACATCTTAGGTTACAACTACTTGATGCTGGTTTTATCAGTAAATTTATGTTTCTCACATTATCCCCCCGTAAATTCCTATTCCGATTATCCCTGACAGAATAATAACTGTCACAGGATTTAATTTAAATTTTTCTAAAATTGCAAAACAAATTACAAATAAAACAACTGCTGTTTTATTTATCTGATCAAAAGTCCCAATAGTTTTTTGTCCCCAAAAGGCAGTGATTACTATTGAGGCTCCTGCTACTCCAATCAATGATACAACCACAGGTCTTAATACTCCTAAAACTTTTTTCACTGTATTTAGCTCCCTGTATTTATAATAAAAATATGCTAAGATTAAAACAATTATACAAGAGGGAGTAACACAACCTAAAGTGGCTACAACTGCTCCTAGAAGTCCAGCTAATTTTGTTCCAACAAAAGTTGAGGCATTTAAAGCTATGGGTCCCGGTGTCATCTGAGAAATTGTCAAAAGATCTGTAAATTCCTCAAAAGTTAGCCATTTGTGTATCTCTATCACTTGTTGTTGGATAAGTGGCAAAGCTGCATATCCTCCACCAATACTAAAAAGTCCAATCTGAACAAAACTCCAATATAAAGTTAAATATATCATCTATTTTTTCACCACCCCATATAGAGCTGCTATTATTATTACCAAGGCTACATTTACTTTGAAAAAGTAAGCTGACACAAAGGCAATTATCATTATTATTAATGGCTCAATTCTTTTTTCTTTTAAAACATCTTTTGCCATTTTATAAACTGCATAACAAATAACTGCTGCCACTCCTGATTGCATTCCTTGAAGAGCTGAATTAACAAATATATTTTCTTTTAAAATATTATAGAAAAATGAAACTATTGTAATCGTTATCAGTGGTGGAAGAACTGTTCCAGAGATAGAACACATAGCTCCTTTTATTCCTGCCACTTGATATCCAACTAAAATTGATGTGTTAACTGCTATAAGTCCTGGTGCTGACTGTCCAATAGCAACTAAATCCAACATCTCTTTTTCGTCTATCCATTTTAAATCTTCTACAAATTTTTTCTTCATTAGAGGAACTATTACATATCCTCCACCAAAAGTAAATGCACTAAGATAGAATGTAGAAAGAAACAGTTTTAAATAAATATTTTTTTCTTTTGCCAATTTCCTCCCCCCTTTGTTTTGCCTTTCCATAATTATATAATATTTTCTAGAATTAGTAAAATTTTTTTGCCAATTTCCATTATAAAATATATATTTTAATATTTTTTATTTATGGTATAATTAAGAAAAAATAATTTTTTTAAGGAGAGTGTAAAATGGAAAATTTTTTTGATTTTAAAGAAAAATCTCTATATGAATTTATAACAAACCTAAAAAAAGATGATATTCAAGAATTAATAAAAAATAGTAAAAATGATGATGAGATAAAATTTTATTATAAACTACAAGAATTAATATTAAGAACTAAACAAGAGGAAATAATTAAATAATTTTTGAGGTGGGAATATGAATAAGGTCGCAACTATTTTTGCTGGAGTAAACGGTGTTGGAAAAACTACTATGTATAATTCCAACTTTTTTAATAAAGAAAAACTAGGAACTAGAATAAATACTGATGAAATTGTTATTACTTTTGGAGATTGGAGAAATGAGGCTGACCAAATAAAAGCTGGTAAAATAGCTATAAAAATGAGAAAAGAATGTATTGAAAAAGATTTGCCTTTTAATCAAGAAACAACTCTTACAGGTAATAGTATAATAAAATTTATTAAGGATATAAAATCTAGAGGGTATGAGATTCATCTTTTCTATATTGGTGTTGAAAGTCCTAAAGTTTCCAATGAAAGAATTGCTGGAAGAGTTAAAAAGGGTGGACACTTTATATCTGAAAACATTGTGGAAAAAAGATATTATGAAAGCCTTGAAAATTTTAAACTTATTTTGCCTTTAGTTGATTTTGCAGAAGTCTATGACAACACATATTTATATAATCTTCTAATGGTAAAAGAGAATGGTAATATAAAAGTTTATGAAAAAAATCTACCTAATTGGATAAAAAATATTAATTTTTAAAATATATTTAAAATTGGTATTGACTTAATCAATTTTTAAAGGTAAAATGGAGTAATACATATATTTATCTTTTAAAAATCAGGAGTTTACCTATGATACCAAAACTAGATACCAAAATATTAGAAAATATGAAATATAGTAGAATTCGTATAGATTCAAATATTGGAGAGGACATTCTCTCTTCTATGAGAAATGCCAAAAAATTTATATACATAATCTCTCCATATATTTCTGAAGAAAAAATAAATTTTTTGAAAGGTTTAAATTCAAATAAAAAATTAGATATAAAATTGCTTTTTGCTGATAAATCAAATTTTTTCAAAGATGAAAAAGAAGTTTCAAAACTAGCTACTTTCTTTAGATATTCAAAAGAACAAGATATTGATAAGGTAAAAATTGAATTAGAGAATGAAAAAACTAATAGATTGAAAAAAATAAAACTTTATCGCCTTTTATCTTTTATTATATTTTTATGTTCTAGTATAGGGCTTTATGCACTTTATAACTTAAAAAAGATGACAAATATAAATGGTGGAATATTAGGAGTTATAGCTTTTTTATCTTTTATTCAAATCTTTAATTTCCACAGAAAAACTACTTCTTTAAATTTTGAACTATCTAGAAAACTCAGAAATTTTAAAGAAAATAATATACCTAATATGGAATTAATAGATGAAGTAAAGATGAAATTTATAAGAACAAATTACTGTGATAAGCATATAGAAACTCCTTACCCTCATCTAAAAATTTATTTAA
>NZ_JARHZE010000122.1 GCF_029258315.1 Fusobacterium sp.
CCCATCTTTATCACTCATAAGCCCTGCAATTGGCATTGGCATATTTTCTATTACCTCTCCATTTTTAACAAGAACAACTCCACCTTCTTGCTCTATTAATTTTTCTATGGCAAAAGCCATATCTTCATTGGAAGTTCCAACAACAATTAAATTATGTGAATCGTGAGCAACTGAAAGAGCCACAGCTCCTTCTTTTATTCCATATCCTCTTAAAAATCCAACTGCTACATTTCCTGTATTCTTATGTCTTTCTACAACAGCAACTTTCACTATATCTTTTTCTGGATTGAAAATAAACTCTCCATTTTCATCTAATTCCACTGTATCAACACTTTTTTTAGTTACCACCCCACCTGGTAAAATATCAATAATATGAACTTTATTTGTTTTTAAATTTAATTTTAATTTTTCTATTGAAAAATCTTTCACATGCATACTACCTCTTACTGAACTAGTATCATATTTCTGTATCTCTGGAAGATATTTCCCATCTTTTGCAACTTCTTCTCCCTGAATAAATACATTAGTTATTTTGAAATCTTTTAAATCTTCCATCACAACTAAATCAGCACGAAGTCCCGGAGCTATGGCTCCTCTATCTTTTAATCCAAAACATTCAGCTGCATTTAATGTTGCCATTTGTACTGCTGTTATTGGATCTATTCCCTCTTCTACACAGATTTGTAAATGATTATCTAAATGTCCCAATTCAAGAATTGTTTTTGGTTGTCTATCATCTGAGCAAAGAACGCATCTTCTACTATTTTCTTTTGTGACACCCTTTAAAAGATTTCTTAAATCGTGACAAGCAGAACCTTGTCTTAATAATACATATACTCCTCTTGATATTCTATCATGCATCTCTTCAACAGTAGCACATTCATGATCATTTCTTATTCCAACAGACACATAAGCATTTAGATTTTTTTCAAAAATGCTTGGACTATGCCCATCTATTATTTTTCCATTTTCCTTTGCTACCATTATTTTATCTAAAACATCACTATCACCAGAAATAACTCCTGGGAAATTCATAAATTCTCCAAGTCCTAAAACATTTTCTCTTGTTATAGGTTCTTTCATTTTATCAGCATCTATAATAGCTCCAGCATTTTCAAAGGGAGTACAAGGTACACAAGAAGGCACCATATACTTTATATCTAATACTGTATTTTTTGCAGCTTCCATCATATAATCAAGCCCCTTAATTCCACAAACATTAACTATTTCATGTGGATCAGCTATTATACAAGTTCCTCCATGAGGAACTAAAAGTTTTCCTAACTCTTCAGGACTTAAATAAGATGATTCTATATGAATATGACCATCTATAAATCCTGGTGTCACATATTTCCCATTTACGTCTATCTCTTTTCTTCCTTGATAATTTCCAATACCTGCTATTAAATTATCAGAGATAGCTATATCCCCCACTAATATTTTTGATGAATATACATCAACTATTTTTGCATTTTTTATAACTAAGTCAGCAGGTATTCTACCTGCTGCTATATCTATTAATTTTTTTAACTGCTCTTTTGTCATTTTATTCCTCCTTAAAAATTTATATATTTTCTTCTAAGATAGGATCAATAACTTTTAAAGCTATACAATCAACAGGTCCTAAATCTGTTATTGCATAATCTGGAATTGCTGTGATAGGTAAAAAGAACATATACATTAAAGGTTCTGGTAAGTCACAACCTAATTCATTTGCTGCTTTAGATAATAATTTCTCTATTTCAGCAATCTCACTTGGTTCAGCGTCACTACAAATTCCTCCAACTGGTAGTGGTAAAAATTCCATAACCTTACCATCACAAACTACTACTTGTCCTCCTCCATTTTCTATTAAGTGGTTTACAGCTATTGCCATATCTTCTGCATTAGCCCCTAATACAACAATATTGTTATCATCTGGAGCTGCTGATGAAGCCATTGCTCCTTTTTTCAACTTCCATCCTGAACAGAATCCTAAAGATTTATTTCCATTTTTTCCAAATCTTTCAATAACTGATACCATTAATACATCATTTTCTACATCTGGTTGTACCATATGATTCTCTACATTAAGTATAGCATCTCTTCTTTTTCTTACAAATGGACCTATAACATTCATTGATAAAACTTTTACTTTCCCATTTTCTTGAGAAACTTTATATCTAAAATCATCTGCTGTTACTTTTTCACATTTTAATTTACTTGTTAATAATTCACTTCTCTTTGGAGCTTGTAAATCATAAGTAAGTTTTTTATTTTTTGCTACTACTTTTCCATTTGTAATAACTGTATCAACATTAAACTTTTCTAAGTTATCCACTAATAAGATATCAGCTATTCTTCCAGGACAAACAGAACCTATTAAATGATCTATTCTATATGCTTCAGCACTGTTAATTGTTGCCATTTGTATAGCTGTCATTGGATCTACACCTTGCTCTATTGTAAGTCTTACTACATTATCTAAATGTCCTTTTTCTAAAACATCACTAGCTGTAACATCATCAGTACAAAAACTTACTCTTCTTGCAAATGCTGGGTTAACTTCTGTAACTGCTCTCATATTTTCTTTTAAAAAGTGAGTAACAGAAGACTCTCTTATTAGCATATGCATTCCATTTCTCATTTTTTCTACCACTTCTTCGTGATCATAACTTTCATGATCTAAACGAACTCCACCACATAGATAACCATTTAACTCTTTTCCTCTGGCCATAGGAGCACATCCAAATACAGGTAAACGATTTTTTGTAGCTTCTACTATTGCACCTAAAGTATTTTCATCTTCTTCTTGAATAAACTCTCTTACTGTTTCCCATACACCAAAACATTGCTTCCACTTTTGAACTTCCTCATGAGTTTCTTTTGTAAAATTATATGAAATTGTTGATTGAGGTAATGTATATGGTGTTTGATGAGGTGCTCCCCAAAAAACTTTTAATGGACTTTTTTCAATCTCTTCAAATATTTCTTTAAGTCCCTCTAAGCCAGCAACAGATATATATTCATCTAATCCTGACACCATACTTGTAGTTCCACAAGGAACAACTGCTTTTGCATAACTTGTAATACTTAATTTACTACACTCACTATGTATATGTCCATCTATTAGACCTGGAGTTATATATTTTCCTTGAGCATCTAATATTTCTGTATTTTCTCCAATGTAATCTTCTACATTTCCAATAGACACAATCTTATCTTGATATATAGCTACATCAGCTGGATAAATCTCACTTGACATTACATTTACAAGTTGTCCATTTTTTATTACTAAAGTTGCTGGTAATAATCCTCTTCCTGCTCTTATAATCTCCTTTAAATTTTCTACTGTGATTTCTTTCATTTTTTTCCTCCATTTTAATTTTATTAAATAAAAAAATACTATCCGGCCATGATAGTGGCAAATCAGGTTTCCCGTCCTGCGTTTAGTATTTCAAATGGAATTTTATTAAGTTTTTGGTAAAAAATTTTTATGCACGCATTTTATCATATCTTGTTTTTTTAGTCAATAAAAATTTTTATTTTTTAAATCAATGTAATTTTAAAATTTATTTAGAATGTCTAGAAAAATAATTTACTGTAATAAATATTAATTATATTTCCTAAAATAACATCTGTTAAGCATATAAATTTCCTTTTAAATTTATAATATTATTATGCTATAATTAAACAACTTCATAACTCCATAAAACTTAAAAAACTGCACCAAACTAAATTGATGCAGTTTTTTTATTAAAATTATTCTCCTTGGATAAATCTATCCATATTTAATTTTTCTTTAATTAATTTATGTATATCCTCGTGAGTCATATAGTAAATTGTTCCATCTTTACAAGATTTTTCTAAAAATTCCTTTATAATTTCTTCTTGCCCCGGATATTGACTAGCTACATATTCAATTTCAGATGATTCAGAACAA
>NZ_JARHZE010000123.1 GCF_029258315.1 Fusobacterium sp.
TTTAAAATTCCAGTCCACCAATTAATTTAATATCTTTTTTATAATTATTAATTGCGAGGATAGTTAGTTTTAGAGCTTCAACAACAGTTGATAGCTCCATAAAAGGAGTTGATTTTTTATTTAAAACCTGTTCTCTTATATAAGGAATATGTATAAATCCCCCTTTTGTATTAAGATTATTTTTTTCTATATAATAAAGAAGAGAATACATAATATGATTACACACAAAAGTTCCAGCAGTATTTGAAATAGAGCCAGGGATATTATTTTCATTAATAGTTTTTAAAATTCCTTTGATTGGCAGAGAGGAAAAGTAAGCAGTTTTTCCATCTTCAAAAATAGTGTTATCAATTGGTTGAAATCCTGAATTATCAGGAATACGAGCATCATCAATATTTATAGCTACTCTTTCAATGGAGAAATCATATCTACCACCAGCTTGTCCAATACATAAAACAAAATCAGGAGAAATATTTTTTATATTTTCAAATAGAACTTCAGTTGATTTTTTAAACTCAGTTGGAAGTTGTAATTTAATAATTTCAATATCTTTTAATTTATCTGGAAGTTGTTTAACAGCTTCCCAAGATGGATTTATTTTTTCATTGTTAAATGGATCAAAACCAGTTATAAGAATTTTCATAATCAAATCTCCTTTTAATTAATTTTTTATTATTATAATTTAAAAAAATAAAAAAATCTACTGTAAAAAAACTTATTTTATAGAAGGAAAAATAGAAAAGTGATATAATTAAAAAAATTAAAATTATAGGAGGATCGAGAGATGGAAATAAAAGAGTTAGCTAAAAAATACAAAGATTATGTTATTAATCTAAGAAGAGAATTTCATCAAATACCTGAACCAAGTATGGAAGAGTATGAAACTTCTAAAAAGATAAAAGAAGAATTAAAAAAATTAGGAATAAAATATAAAGAGGTAGGAAAAACAGGAGTAGTTGCAACAATAGACGGAAAAAATCAGAATAAAAAAATAGCTTTAAGAGCTGATATGGATGCTTTACAAGTAAAAGAATGTACAGGGGTGGAATATTCATCTAAAAATTGTGGAATGATGCACGCTTGTGGACACGATGGACATATATCTATGTTATTAGGAGCAGCTAAAATTCTTAATGAGATAAAAGAACAGTTGAATGGAAGTGTTAAATTGTATTTTCAACCAGGAGAAGAATTAGGAGTAGGAGCTAAAAGTATATTAAAAGAAGAGCCATTAAAAGATAATGTAGATGGATGTTTTGCAATACATTTATGGGCAGATATACCAGTTGGAAAAATTTCAGTTGATGCAGGTCCAAGAATGGCATCAGCAGATGTAATAAAAATAAGAATAAAAGGAAAAGGGGGACACGGATCTTTACCACAACAAGCTATTGACTCTGTATTAGTTGGTTCAGCTGTTGTAATGAATTTACAATCAATAGTTAGTAGAGAGATGAATCCAGTAGACTCAGGAGTCATAACAATAGGATCTTTTCATTCGGGAACAAAGTTTAATGTAATAGCTAATGAGGCAATCTTAGAGGGAACAGTTCGTACTTTTAGTAAGGAAACACAAAATAAGATAGAAGATTCTATAAAAAGAATAGTAAAGTTAACTTGTGAAACATATAGGGCAGAGGGAGAGGTAGAATATTCTCGTAGAATTAATCCAGTAATAAATGATGAAACTTGTTCAAAAATTGCTGAAAAATCAGTTGAAAAATTATTAGGAAAAGATGGAATTACAAAATTTGAAAAAATGACAGCAGCAGAAGATTTCTGTTATTTTATGGATGAAGTTCCAGGAGTATTAGCTTTTGTAGGAATAAAAAATCCAGAAAAAAATGCTAATTATCCACATCATCACGAAAAATTTAATATGGATGAGGATGCATTAGAGTATGGAATGGGACTTTATGCACAATATGCAGTAGACTTTTTAAATAATTAAAAAAATACCCTATCTAATGACAGATAGGGTATAATTTTTTATTCAACGGTAACAGATTTTGCTAAATTTCTAGGTTTATCTACATCTATTCCTTTTGCGATGGAAGTATAATAAGCTAGAAGTTGTAATGGGATTATTGATAAAAATCCTGAGAAAAGATCATTGCATTTAGGGATCCCAATAAAATTGTCAGAAACCTCTTCTAAGTTTTTTTCATTATTAAAACCAACAGTTATAATATTTGCTCCCCTAGCTTTGACCTCTTTGATATTTGAAATAGATTTTTCAATAAGTTCTTGTTGGGTTGCAATAACCACAACAGGAGTATCTTTTTCTATAAGAGCAATAGTTCCATGTTTTAATTCCCCTGATGCAAAAGCTTCTGTGTGAATATATGAAACTTCTTTTATTTTTAGAGAACCCTCAACAGCAATCTTGTAATCAAGTCCTCTACCAATATAAAATCCATTTTTCTTATTCTTTAGAAGATTAGCGATATTTTTTATTTCATTTGAATTTTTAAGAATAGAATCAATTTTTTCACTCATATTTTTAATTTCTGAAATATATTCTAAATATTTTTCTTTAGAGATAGTATTTTTTATTTCAGCAATATAAAGAGCTAGAAGATAAAAAATTGTAATTTGAGTGATATACGCCTTTGTAGAGGCCACTGCAATTTCAGGACCTGCTAAGGTATATATAACTTTATCTGCTTCTCTTGAAATAGTAGAACCAACCACATTAGTAATTGCAATAGTCATAGCTTTTTTACGCTTTGCTTCTTTTAGGGCAGCTAAGGTATCAGAAGTTTCACCCGATTGACTTACAAAAATAACCAAAGTATTTTCATCTATAAATGGATCTGAATAACGAAATTCAGAAGCAATGTCAGTAGAAGAATCTAATTTTGCTATTTTTTGAAGTGCAAATTGTCCTTGAAGTCCAGCGTGATAAGCAGTACCACAAGCTATAATATAGATTTTATTAATTTTTTTAATATCTTCAAAAGTTAAAACATCAGAGAAGTCAGCTCTTCCATTTAAAACTCTTTTATTAAAAGTATCCTCTATAACTTGAGGTTGCTCAAAAATCTCTTTTAACATAAAGTGTGGGAATCCGCCTTTAGTTGCTTGTTCAAGTGTCCACTCAATATGTTTTCTTTCTCTATGAACAAGATTGTTAGCTTTGTCAAAAATTTCAATTTCACCTTTTTTTAAAAGAGCAATATCCCCATCTTCAAGATAGTAAACCTCTTTTGTATATTCTAAAAGAGCTGAAACATCAGAAGCAATAAAGTTTTCATTTTCACCAATACCAATCACAAGAGGGCTGTGCTCTCTAGCACAAATAAGTTCATCTGGATGATCTTTATGAAGAACTCCGATAGCATAGCTTCCTTTAATTTTTTTTAGGGCTTTTTTAACTGTGTTTAGTATATTTCCATCATACATATCTTGAATTAATTGGGAAATTACTTCGGTATCTGTTTCAGAAGAAAAAATAAATCCTTTTTCTTCTAAATCTTTTTTTAAAGATTGATAGTTTTCAATAATTCCATTATGGACAACAGCCACAGATTTATCCATACTATAATGAGGGTGAGAGTTTGTATCAGAAGGGACTCCGTGAGTAGCCCATCTAGTATGTCCTATACCAATTTCTGATGAAAGATCTTTTCCCTCAACACTATCAATAAGATTTTGTATTCTACCAACTTTTTTTTCGACAATTATTTCCCCCTTTGAAATAAGAGCCATTCCAGAAGAATCATATCCTCTGTACTCTAAAGTTTGAAGTCCTTGTAAAATAACTTTCTTAGTATTTCTTTGACCTATATAGCCAACAATTCCACACATAAATAAACCTCCTAATATTCTTTTTTCAATGTTCAAAGTTTACTATGAGAATTGTTGCTTAAACTATTTTGTCCTATAAGTCACCTTATAGTTTTGTAGAGTTTCTTAGGTTGCAACCACCTCTGAAGTACCCGCCGAAATTTCGAATGTCTTCAGTCCTCGTCAACTTAATTAAGTTCTGGCGCTTTCTTTATTTTTAAAACTCATAGTTATTTAAGAATATCATAAATTTTCTAACTAAGCAATAAAAAAATTATTGTTTTGTTAAAAATATAAAAAAAACTATTGTGTATAAAGGATTATATACACAATAGTTATTAAAGTTTTCTTTATAAAATTATTTAACAGCTATAAGTTCTATTTCAACTTTAACATCTTTAGGAAGTCTAGCAACTTCAACACAAGCCCTAGCTGGTTTTACATCTCCTAAATACTCAGCATAAACTTCGTTGATAGCTCCAAAGTCATCCATATTTTTTATAAAGCAAGTTGCTTTTACAACATCTTTAAAAGAGTATCCAGCTTCATCTAAGATAGCTTTTAAGTTTTCTAAAGATTGTCTAGTTTGTTCTTTAACATCGTCAGACACTAAAGTCATAGTCTCAGGAACAAAAGGGATTTGTCCAGAAATATATAAAGTTCCATTTACTTCAATAGCTTGAGAGTATGGTCCTAAAGCTGCAGGAGCTTTTGGAGTGTTAATTATTCTTTTCATTATAAGGCCTCCTAAAATTTTATTTTAAAATAATAATTGTAAAATATAATTTTACAACATTTCTAAATAGATAATACCATATTATACAAGAAAAATAAAGGAAAATCACTTTATCTTGATAAAAAAAATAAGAAATGTTATAATTCAAATAAAAAATAGAAAAAGGAAAAATATATGAAAAAGTTTATAATAGAGCCAGAGTATAGTAATTTAAAAGTCGGTGAATATTTAAAAGAGATAAAAGGATATTCTACAAGAAACTTAAGAAATGCAGATGTGTATCTGAATGGAAAAAAAG
Organism: Fusobacterium sp.; assembly: GCF_029258315.1. Taxonomy (GTDB): domain Bacteria; phylum Fusobacteriota; class Fusobacteriia; order Fusobacteriales; family Fusobacteriaceae; genus Fusobacterium_B. The sequence goes on from NZ_JARHZE010000123.1 coordinate 4,824, forward strand.
TTAAATTGGATAAAAAAATTAAAAAATTAAATAGACTTGTGGTTGTTGAAAAGGAAAAGGGGACTAATATAGTTCCAATACCAATGGATTTAGATATAGTATTTGAGGATAAAAATTTATTAATAGTAAATAAACCTCCTCATTTGGTGGTTCATCCAACACAAAAAAAAGTTGATAAGACTTTGGCAAATGGAATAGTGGATTATTTCTTAAAAACAACAGGGAAAACAGTTGTTCCAAGATTTTATAATAGATTAGATATGGATACTTCTGGGCTAATTGTAATAACTAAAAATGCTTTTACTCAAGCTTTTTTACAAGATAAAGCTAAGGTAAAAAAATATTATCAAGCAATAGTTGACGGGATAGTTGAAAAAGATGAATTTTATATAGAAAAACCAATAGGACGTGTTGGAGAAAATATAAAAAGAGAGGAACTTTCAGTAGAAGAGGGGGGACAAGAGGCAAAAACTCTAGTAAAAGTTTTAAAAAGATATGAAGAAAAAAATATTTCTTTGATAGAATTAGAACTTTTTACAGGTAGAACACATCAAATAAGAGTACATATGTCTTTAGAAGGACACCCAATAGTAGGGGATTCTTTATATGGACCAGAGGAACAACCAGTACCAAGACAATTTTTACATGCTTATAAATTAATTATAAAAAATCCAGAAACTTTAGAGGATATGACATTAGAAATACCTTTACCTAAAGATATGGAAGACTTTTTAAGTGTCAAATAATAACCAAAAAAATGATCAATTTTAATCTATGATAAAATTGACAAAAAAGAGAGAAATACGTATAATAAGCATATAGGCACAAGAGAAGTGAAAAAATAATTAATTATAATATAAAGTTAAAGATTCAAGGAGGAATTTTAAATGGCAGTTAAAGTAGCAATTAATGGATTCGGAAGAATAGGAAGATTAGCATTAAGATTAATGGTTCAAAACCCTGAGTTTGATGTAGTAGCAATCAACGACTTAACAGATGCTCACATGTTAGCTCACTTATTCAAATATGACTCAGCACAAGGAAGATTCGACGGAACTATCGAAGTTAAAGAAGATGCTTTCTTAGTTAACGGAAAAGAAATAAAAGTATTTGCACAAGCAGATCCTGCAAACTTACCTTGGGGACAATTAGGTGTAGACGTAGTATTAGAGTGTACTGGATTCTTCACTAAAAAAGAAAAAGCAGAAGCTCATATCCAAGCAGGAGCTAAAAAAGTAGTTATTTCTGCACCAGCTACTGGAGATTTAAAAACAATAGTTTACAACGTAAACGACAATATATTAGATGGAACTGAAACAGTTATATCAGGAGCTTCTTGTACAACTAACTGTTTAGCACCAATGGCTAAAGCATTAAACGATAACTTTGGAATCGTTGAGGGATTAATGACAACTATCCATGCTTATACAAATGACCAAAATACATTAGATGGACCACACAAAAAAGGAGACTTAAGAAGAGCTAGAGCTGCTGCTGCTAACATCGTTCCTAACACAACAGGAGCTGCAAAAGCAATTGGATTAGTTATCCCTGAATTAAAAGGAAAATTAGATGGAGCTGCTCAAAGAGTACCAGTAATAACTGGATCAATAACTGAATTAGTAACAATTCTTGAAAAACCAGTTACTGTAGAAGAAGTAAATGCTGCTATGAAAGCTGCTGCAACTGAATCTTTTGGATATACAGAAGAGCAATTAGTATCTAGCGACATCGTTGGAATCAACTTCGGATCATTATTTGATGCAACTCAAACAAGAGTAATGACAGTTGGAGACAAACAATTAGTTAAAACTGTAGCTTGGTATGACAACGAAATGTCTTACACTTCTCAATTAATCAGAACTCTTAAAAAATTCGTTGAATTATCTAAATAATTCTACTTTTGAGAAGCAATAAAATAAATACAAAAGAATAACGGAACCTTAAGGGTTCCGTTTTTTATAAGATAAATTATCGAAATAGTTAATTAGGAGGACTAAAATGGCTAAAAAAATCGTAACAGATTTAAACGTAAGAGATAAAAAAGTTCTTATGAGAGTGGACTTTAACGTTCCAATGAAAGATGGAAAAATAACTAATGATAATAGAATAGTTGCTGCATTACCAACTATAAAATATGTATTAGAAAATGGTGGAAAAGTAATAGCTTTCTCTCACTTAGGAAAAGTAAAAACAGAAGAGGATTTAAAAACTAAATCAATAAGACCAGCTGCTGAAAGATTAGCAGAACTTTTAGGAAAAGAAGTTAAATTTGTTCCAGCTACAAGAGGAGCAGAATTAGAAGAAGCAATAGCTAACCTAAAATCTGGAGAAATCATGATGTTTGAAAACACAAGATTTGAAGATTTAGATGGTAAAAAAGAATCTAAGAACGATCCTGAATTAGGAAAATACTGGGCATCTTTAGGAGATTTATTTGTTAATGATGCTTTTGGTACAGCTCACAGAGCTCACGCATCTAATATCGGAATCGCTGCTAACATTGGAGAAGGAAAATCTGCTGCAGGATTCTTAATGGAAAAAGAAATAAAATTCATAGGAGAAGCAGTTGACGCTCCAGTTAGACCTTTAGTTGCTATTTTAGGAGGAGCTAAAGTTTCTGATAAAATAGGAGTTATCGAAAACTTATTAGTTAAAGCTGACAAAGTTTTAGTTGGTGGAGCTATGATGTTCACATTCTTAAGAGCTTTAGGAAAAAATACAGGAACTTCTTTAGTTGAAGAAGATAAAATAGAATTAGCAAAAGCATTATTAGAAAAATCTAATGGAAAATTAATACTTCCAATAGATACAGTAGTTGCTGCTAAATTTGATAATGATGCACCTCATACAACAGTTTCTGTTGATGAAATACCAGCTGACCAAATGGGATTAGACGTTGGAGCTGCTACAATAGAATTATTTGCAAAAGAAATAGCTGCTGCTAAAACAGTAGTATGGAATGGACCAATGGGTGTATTCGAAATGCCTAACTATGCAAAAGGAACTATTGGAGTATGTGAAGCAATAGCTAACTTAAAAGATGCTACAACAATAATTGGAGGAGGAGACTCAGCAGCTGCAGCAATGCAATTAGGATATGCTGATAAATTTACTCACATCTCTACAGGTGGAGGAGCTTCTCTAGAATACTTAGAAGGAAAAGAATTACCAGGAGTAGTTTCAATTTCTGATAAATAATTTTAGCCAATACAACTCAATAATATAAATAAAGATCCCTGTGAAAACGGGGGTTTTTATTTTTTTGCAAAAAATAAAAAAGGCTGGAATAAAAATCCAGCACTTAAAGACTATTTTGTAAATTCTACTAATTCCTCTTTAGATAAAAGGCCAACAGATTTTTTAACAACTTCTCCATTTTTGAATAGAAGTAAAGTAGGAATACTCATTACTCTGAATTGAGAAGCAAGTTCAGGTTGCTCATCAACATTTATTTTTCCAACTTTAATATTTTTATTTTCATTAGCAAATTCTTCTAAGATAGGTCCTAGTGCTTTACAAGGTCCACACCAAGTTGCCCAGAAATCAACTAAAACTAAATCTTGACTATTTAAAACTTCTTCATTAAAACTTTCTTTTGTTATATTAAGCATACAAATCACTCCTTATTAAATTTATTTTTTATATATAGATAACCCAACTAAGACACATCCATTTATAAAAGGATAATCTTTTTCTTTAAGGTAATCAATTAATTCTTCACTTTCAGCCCCTGGTTGAATAACAATATTTTTAAAAGATTTTTTACATTCTTTCATAAGACGAAGTCCCTCTTTTGAGTTAATACAAAGGACAATAACATCAATATCTTCATCAATATCATTTAAAGACTTTAATTCTTTTCCAACTGAAAAAACTTTATAATTATTTTCTAACAATCTATTTTTAATAATACAAGCATATTTTTTTTCATTTAATGTATCACCAACAACAGCAAAACTATTTTCTTTCATTGTATTTTCTAAATCCAACCTAAGCCCCCTTTCTTGATTTTCTATATTAATTATATTATAATAGAATTAAAAAGTATGTTGTTTTTACAACAAAAATAGGAGAAATATATGAAAAAATTTTTAAATATTATAAAAAAGTCAGAACTTTTTGCAAATCTTACTGAAGAAGAGATAGAAATATTATTTAATTGTTTAAAAGTCAGTGTAAGAGATTACGAGAAAGGGGAGTATATTTTTAATTCAGGGGAAAAAGAGCAAGAGATAGGGCTTGTTTTATCAGGAAAAGTTTATATTATAAATGAAGATTATTGGGGAAATAGAAATATACTTTTTGATGTGGGAGAAAGTCAAATTTTTGGAGAGGCTTTTAGTTGTGCCCAATCAATTTTACCTGTGAGTGTGGTAGCAGTTCAAAAATCTAAGATAATGTTTATAGAATTTAGAAGAATTATAAAAATTTGTTCTTTTTCAGCCTCAGTGAGAGAGGTTTTGATAAATAATCTTTTGGTTATTCTTTCAAAAAATAATATAAATTTAACTTCTAAGATAGAACATATGTCTAAAAGAAGTACTAGAGAAAAAATTCTTTCTTATCTTTCAGAACAAGCAAAAATTTTTAAAAGTTCAGAATTTTCAATACCTTTTAACAGACAACAACTAGCAGATTACCTTTGTATAGATAGGAGTGCAATGTCAAATGAATTATCAAAACTAAAAAGGGATGGTATAATAGATTATGAAAAGGAAAAATTTCAATTATTCTGTAATGAAAATCAAAATTTATAAATAAAATAAAAAAAATATTGTTTTTTTTGATAAATTTTAGTAAAATGTAACGTAAAAAATTTTTACTTGAGATTAAAAAAAATTATGCAAATAGTAAAAGGAATAAATAAAATTTAAGCCTTTATTCTGTATAAAGAGTTTTTTAATGGAGTAAAATTATTGATTAAATAGTAAAAATTATTAAAATGTCAGAGTTGGTAATTTAGTTAATATGCAGAAGAAATTAAATTCTGTGGTAGATATTTTAATAAAAAATATTTAAGTTAGATGAGGAGGAAAAAATAAATGAGATCTAAATACGTAAGTCCCCTAAATACAAGATACGCTAGTAAAGAGATGAGTTACTTATTTTCACAAGATTTTAAATTTAAAACTTGGCGTAAATTATGGATAGCCTTAGCAGAAACAGAAAGAGAGTTAGGGCTTAATATCACTGAAGAACAAATTCAACAGATGAAAGAGTTTCAAGATAATATAAACTATGAGGTGGCAGAAGCCAGAGAAAAAGAGGTTCGTCACGATGTAATGAGCCATGTTTATGCTTATGGAATGCAGGCAAAATTAGCTATGCCGATAATACATTTAGGAGCTACAAGTTGTTATGTTGGAGATAATACAGATATAATTATAATGACAGAAGCTATGAAACTTGTAAAAAAAGAGTTAATTAATGTTATTAATGAATTATCAAAGTTTGCAATGGAGTATAAAGATTTACCAACTTTAGGGTTTACTCATTTTCAACCAGCACAAACAACAACAGTAGGTAAAAGAGCAAGTCTATGGTTACAAGATTTAATAATGGATTTAGAAGATTTAGATCATCAAATTTCTAAAGCTAAATTACTAGGATCTAAGGGAACTACAGGAACTCAAGCTAGTTTTCTAGAACTTTTTGATGGAGATCATGAAAAAGTAAAAAAAATAGATGGAATGATAGCTAAGAAAATGGGATTTGAAAATTCTTTTGCAGTATCAGGACAAACTTATCCAAGAAAATTAGACAGCCAAATATTAAATATATTAAGTCAAATAGCTCAAAGCGCTTTTAAATTTAGTAACGATATAAGATTACTTCAACATTTAAAAGAGATAGAAGAACCTTTTGAAAAAAATCAAATTGGATCTTCAGCAATGGCTTATAAAAGAAATCCAATGAGAAGCGAACGTATAGGTTCTTTAGCTCGTTATGTAATAGCCGATGCTATAAACCCAGCAATAACTGCGTCAACTCAATGGTTTGAAAGAACACTTGATGATTCAGCAAATAAAAGAATAAGTATTCCAGAGGCATTTCTTTGTGTAGATGCAATTTTATCACTATATAGAAATGTTGTGGACGGACTTGTAGTTTATCCAAAAGTTATAGAGCAACATTTAAATAGTGAACTACCTTTTATGGCAACTGAAAATATAATGATGGATGCTGTAAAAAAAGGTGGAGATAGACAAGAATTACACGAAAAAATAAGAGTACACTCAATGGATGCTGGTCGTGTAGTAAAAGTTGAAGGAAAGGCAAATGATTTATTAGAAAGAATAGCAAATGATAAATCTTTTGGTTTAACTTTAGAAGAGCTACAATCAATAATGGATGCTAAGAACTTTGTAGGACGTGCACCTCAACAAACAGAGGAATTTATTGAGAATATAGTAAAACCTATATTAGAGGAGAATAAAGAATTATTAGATAATTCAGAGGTAAGCATACAGGTGTAATTGACTAAAAATATTTTTTAGAGTACAATATAACGTAAAACAAAAATTTAAAGGAGGAATAAATATGGTAAAAGCTATTGTTGGAGCTTGTTGGGGAGACGAAGGAAAAGGGAAGATAACAGATATGTTAGCTTCAGATGCAGATATAGTTATACGTTTTCAAGGTGGAAGTAATGCAGGACACACAATAATAAATGATTATGGAAAGTTTGCACTTCACCAAATGCCAAGTGGGGTTTTTAATGAAAATACTGTAAATATAATAGGACCTGGTGTGGCATTTAATATTCCATACTTTATAAAAGAGATGAACTATTTAAAAGAAAATGGGATAAAAAATCCAAAAGTTTTAATTTCAGATAGAGTTCAATTATTAATGCCTTATCATATATTACTAGATACATATGAGGAAGCAAGATTAGCTGATAAAAAATTTGGTTCTACAAAATCAGGAATAGCACCTTTTTATTCAGATAAATATGCAAAGACAGGAATTCAAATTTGTGATTTATTTAATGAAGAAATTTTAAGAGAGAGAATTGAATCTGCTTGTGAAATAAAAAATATTTTAATAGAGCACCTATATCATCAAGAAAAATTAGATCCTAAAAAGATTTTTGATGAGGTTATAGGATATAGAGATTTAATAGCACCTTATATAGTAAATACAACAGAATTTTTAAATAAAGCATTAAAAGAAGGAAAAAATATTTTACTAGAGGGACAGTTAGGAGCTTTAAAAGATCCAGATCACGGAATTTATCCAATGACAACTTCTTCATCTACATTAGCAGGATTTGGAGCTATTGGAGCAGGATTACCAGCACATTCAATAACTAAAGTTTATACAGTTGCTAAAGCATATTCTTCAGCTGTTGGAGAAGGAGCTTTTGTAAGTGAGATTTTTGGTGATGAAGCTCAAGACTTACGTCTTCGTGGAGGAGATGCAGGAGAGTTTGGAGCAACAACAGGAAGACCAAGAAGAATGGGATGGTTTGACTGTGTAGCTACTCGTTATGGATGTATGTTACAAGGGACAACAGATGTAGCATTTACAGCAATAGATGTATTAGGATATTTAGATGAGATCCCTGTATGTGTTGGTTATGAAATAGATGGAAAAGTTACAAAAGAATTTCCAGTAACACCATTATTAGAAAAAGCAAAACCTGTTTATGAAGTTTTACCTGGATGGAAATCTGATATAAGAGGTATAACAAAATACGAGGATCTACCAGAGAATGCTAGAAATTATGTAGAATTTATTGAAAAGGAATTAGGATTCCCTATTACAATAGTTTCTAATGGTCCAAAAAGAAATGAAATAATATTCAGATAAAATAAAAAGACCTTTGTAGGTCTTTCAGACTGTAGACAAAATAAATTTGTTTACAGTCTTTTTTATTTTTCAAAAAGTTCAAATCTATATTTTTGAGTTATTTCAGGATATTTATTTTTATCAACTTCTGAAACAAACATCTCATATGGTCTGGCAAAAATTCCAAAATCACCATAAAGAGCTTGATAGATCACTAATTTTTCTTTTGTTTCTGTGTGAGTTGCAATATATAAAACTTTATAGAAATTTCCTTTGAAATGTTTATATATTTTATCAGTTAGAATTTCTCTCATGATTTCTCCTTTGATTATTAAATAAAGACCTAACTTTTTTGTTAGGTCTTTTAAAATACTAGATATTGTATTTTTCAATCATTCTCTTCATTCTAGCAATAGTTCTTTCTTTTCCTATTATAAAGATTAGATTGTATAGGTCAGCACCTTTAGGTTCTCCAGTTAATACAGCTCTTAGAGGCATATAAACTTTTGCAGGTCCTTCACCGATTTCTTCTAATGTATCAGTAAGAAGTTTTTTAGCATCTTCTAAAGGAATGTCTTCAGTTGGATAGTTTTCTATTTTTTCTAAGAATAATTTAATAGATTTTTTTCCAGTTTCATCTGCAATAGCATTGTGAAGTCTTTCGATTCCTTTTCTTTCTTTTTTATCCATATCTTCAGTAACAACTGGTAACTCATATTCATCTTTAAAGTAAACAGCAGATTCATCAGCTATTTCTTTTAAAGTATGAGCGTGTTCTCTTATGATTTCAACTATTCTTTCTAAAGCTACCATTTCTTTATCAGAAACTTCTTCTCCAACAAATCCATTTGCTCTAAAGAATGGAATAGTCATTTCAGTTAACTCTTTAAGATCTTTTAATCTCATGTGTTGATTGTTTATCCATCCAAGTTTTACTAAGTCGAATACAGGTCCTCCAAGAGAAACATTGTCGATATTGAAGTTATCTTTAAATTCATCAAAAGTGAATATTTCTTTTCCTTCACCAAAAGAGTAAGCCATTAATCCAAGGAAGTTTAATAGTCCTTCTTTTAGATATCCATTATCTCTATACCAGTTTAAAGAAACAGGATTTTTTCTCTTAGATATTTTTGTTCTATCGCTATTTCTTAATAGAGGCATATGGATAAATTCAGGTTGATCCCATCCAAATGCTTTATAAAGTTGGATATGTTTAGGAGTAGAAGAGATCCATTCTTCAGCTCTTATAACAGTAGTGATTCCCATTAGGTGGTCATCAACAACGTTAGCAAGGTGGTATGTAGGGAAACCATCAGCTTTTAATAAAACTTGGTCATCTATTTTACTGTTTTCAAAAACGATATCTCCTCTTAATCTATCATGGATAACTGTTTCACCTTCATAAGGCATTTTAAGTCTGATAACATATGGTTCTCCAGCAGCTATTTTAGCTTCGATTTCTTCTTTAGAAAGACTTCTACAATGTCCATCATATCCAGGAGCTTTTTTCATAGCTTTTTGTCTTTCTCTTAGGTTGTCTAATCTTTCTGGAGTACAGAAACAATAATAAGCTTCACCTTTTTCAACTAATTGTTTAGCATAGTCAGCATAGATACCAAATCTTTCAGATTGTCTATAAGGACCAAATTCTCCACCAACATCGGGACCTTCAGCCCAGTTTAATCCAAGCCATCTAAGACTTTCGAATATCATATTTTCAGAACCTGGAGTATATCTGTTTTGGTCAGTATCCTCGATTCTTAAAATAAAATCTCCACCATGTTTATGAGCAAAAGCTATATTAAACATAGCTATATAGGCAGTACCTACGTGTGGGTCTCCTGTAGGAGAAGGAGCTACCCTAGTTCTAATTCTTTTTTCCATTTTAAAAAAATCCTCCCTATTTATATTTTTTATACATAATGAGTTTATCATATTTTTTATAATTTTAAAAGTTAATTATTAAAAAACTTTTATTTTTTACTCCATCTTAAATAGCTATTTATGAATTGATCAATATCTCCATCCATAACAGCTCTAATATTTCCAGACTCACAGTTTGTTCTATGATCTTTTACCATAGTATAAGGTTGGAAAACATAAGATCTAATTTGATTTCCCCAACCGATATCAGACTGCTCCCCTTGAATTTTTTTCATCTCTTCCTCTTTCTTTTTGATTTCTAAATCAAGAAGTTTAGCTTGTAAAACTTTCATAGCTTTTTCTCTATTTAAAAGTTGAGAGCGTTCTTGTTGACAAGTGGTAATGATACCAGTAGGCAAGTGAGTAATTCTAACAGCTGAGTCAGTCATATTAACATGTTGTCCCCCAGCTCCTCCAGCTCTATAAGTATCTATTTTTAAATCTTCAGGTCTTATATTTATCTCTATTTCATTATCAACTTCAGGTAGAACATCAACAGATGCAAAAGATGTATGACGTTTTTTATTAGCATCAAAAGGGGAGATTCTAACAAGTCTATGAACTCCCTTTTCACATTTTAGATAACCATAAGCAAAAGTTCCTTCTACTAATAATGTGATAGATTTTATACCAACAGAATCTCCAGCCATAAAATCAAGTTGACTTACTTTATATTTTTTTTCATTAAACCAACGAGAATACATTCTGTATAGCATATCTACCCAGTCACAAGCTTCAGTACCACCTGCACCAGAGTGGATAGTTATAATGGCATTATTATTATCATATTTTCCATCTAATAAAAGTTTAGTGTCTAGAATATCTATCTCTTGAGTTAAAGATTTGTGTTTTTCTTCGAGCTCATTAATAAAATCCTCTTCTCCCATATCAATAAATTCAATTAAAATTTCCTCATCGTGATAAAGAGATTCAAGTTTTTTAAACTCATCAACAAAATCTTTGTTTTCATTAAGATTTTTTATAATACTTTGGCTATAATTTTTGTCATTCCAAAATCCTTCTTGAGTAGTTTTTTCTTCAAGAGATTTTATAGTTTCCAATCTTTCTTCATACTTAATAGTCTTTTTTATATCTGCAATCTTATTTTTATAAGTTTGAAATTCTCTTTTTAACTCTAAAATATCAATACTCATATATTAAAAATTACCTCCTTCAAAAATTATAGCTACTGCTGTGGCATACTCTTTACAATGAGAAATTGAAATATCTACAAAATATTTATCATTGTAAGATTTGATACTATTTTTAAAAATAACAAAAGGTTTTCCAAGCTCGTCATTTAATATTTCAATATCTGTCAATGAAAAATCTCTAAACCCTGTTCTAAGACCTTTAGAAATTGCTTCTTTTGCTGAAAATCTTCCAGCAAAAAATTCTGCTCTTTTTCCTTTTGATTCAAATAATTTTATTTCATTTTCAGTGAAAACTTTTTTTATAAAATTTTCTTTTTGTATAGCTTTTTCAATTCTTTTTATCTCTATAATATCATTTCCAATTCCAAAAAATTTCATATCAGTTAAACAATCCCATATATTTTTTTTGCATTTTCATTTGTTATTCTTAAAACTTCTTCAACAGGAAGATTTTTGATCTCAGCTATTTTTTCAACAACATATCTAACAAATAGAGGTTCATTTCTCTTTCCTCTAAAAGGAGTAGGTGTAAGATATGGAGAATCTGTTTCAATAACAATTCTAGAAATATCAATTTTATTGACAAAATCAACAGTTTTTTTAGAGTTTTTAAAAGTTAAAACTCCCCCAACACCAAAATAATAATTTTTAGGGACATTCATAGCACTTTCAATGCTACCAGGATAGCAGTGGAATATACCTTTTACATTTGGAAACTCTTTTAATATTTCAAGAGTATCAGCCATAGCATCTCTAGAGTGGATCACAACAGGAAGATTTAATTTTTCTGCTAGTCTCATCTGTCTTTTGAATCCTTCTATTTGCACCTCTTTTTCATCTTCCATCCAATAATAATCAAGACCTATCTCACCAATAGCAACCACTTTTTCATTTTTAGCAAGCTCAATAAGTTTTTGTTCAGCTTCATCGCTATATTCAGAAATTGAAGTAGGATGAAATCCTATTACTGCATATACAAAAGGATATTTTTTACTATATTCAACACTTGTTTCAGAGGAAGTCATATCAAAACCAATATTAGCTACAAATTCCATATTTTCTTCTATTCTTTTAAAAAGTTCCTCTCTATCATCATTGAATTTTTCATCATCAAGATGACAATGAGTATCAATAAATTTCATAATTAATTAGTCCTTTCTTTCAAAAAAATTTTTTAATTTAATATATATTTTACCTTAATTTTCTATTAAAATCTAGTACTTTTATAAAAATATATTAAATAAAAGGTAAATTTTAATAAATAATAAAATTAAAATTGATTACTAGAGCTTACCTTTTAAATATTAAGAAAAGGATTAATTTCTAGAAAATAGAAATCAACCCTTTTGATAAATTTTTAATATATTATTTTCTTAAAGCTTTTCAATTTTTATTTTAGGAAGTATTTCTTCTAAAACTTCTTGATCAATACTACCTGTTTTATCCATCATTGCATTTGTAGTACCACAAGCAATACCTAATCTGAAACTATCTTCAAGAGATTTATTAACTGAAAGTCCATAAGCGATACCAGCGATAGTAGAATCACCAGAACCAACAGTATTTTTTATTTTTACAGGAGGGAAAGTTGCTTTGTAAACAACATCTTTATTGATTAATAAAGCTCCATCTCCACCTAATGTTATCATTACATTTTCAACACCACTATTAATAATTTCTTTAGCAGTATCAACAAGTTCGTTAACATTATTGAATTTTTTTCCTGTTATATCTTCTAATTCTTCTTGGTTAGGTTTTATTAAGAAAGGTTTTTCTTCAATACCTTTTACTAGAGATTCTCCACTAGTATCAAGAATAAATTTTATTCCTCTTTTATTAGCTTCAGCTATTAAAATATTGTAAGCATCTTTTCCGATACCTTTTAAAAGGCTTCCAGAACCACAAACAATATCAACTCCATTATCAAGAAGAGATGTGTATTTTTCTATGAATTTTTGATAGTCTTCAGGAGTTCCCTCAGCAGACTCAAGAAATTCAGTAACACCTTTGATATTATTATCTATAACAGCGATACAAGTTCTTGTTTCATAGTTAGTTTCTAAGAAATCATTTTTTATATTATCTAAATTAAGTTTTGAAAGAAAAAGTTTACCAGTGAAACCACCAACGATACCAGTTGCTAAAACATTTCCACCAAGTTGAGTAATAACTCTACTTACATTAATTCCTTTACCACCTGCATTTTTTTCAATGTATTTAGTTCTATTAACTTCACCAAGTCTCATATTTTCAACATTGTATCTAACATCTATTGCAGGGTTTAAAGTTACTGTTAATATATTACCCATTTTATGCTCTTCCTTCACTTCCACACATTAATATTTTTTCAATAGCAACTTTTTTCATAGCTTCTTTAGCTGGTCCGAAGTATTTTCTTGGGTCACTTTCGTTTGGTTTGTTGATTAAAACTTGTCTTAAAGTTTCAGCGAAAGGCATTTTTAACTCAGTAGCTATATTAACTTTTGTAATTCCTAATTCGATAGCTCTCTTAACTTGATCAGCTGGTACTCCAGATGCTCCGTGTAATACTAATGGTACATCTACAACTGCTCTTATTTCTGCTAATCTATCAAAGTCTAATTTAGGCTCTTCTTTGTATACTCCGTGAGCTGTTCCAATAGCAACTGCAAGAGAGTCGATTCCTGTTCTTTCAACATATTCTTTAGCTTGAGCTGGGTTAGTGTATTTGCTGTCTTTGTCATCTCTTACTAAGTCATCTTCTTGACCTCCAAGGATTCCAAGTTCTCCTTCAACTGTTACGTCGAATCTGTGAGCATAGTCTACAACTTTTTTAACCATAGCTACGTTTTCTTCAAAATCTAAGTGAGAAGCGTCGATCATAGCTGATTTAGTACCAATTTGAATAGCGTTAACTATTTCATCATAACTTTCGTGGTGGTCTAAGTGCATAGCGATAGGGATGTCATATTTTTCAGAACAGATTTCTACTAATTTGATGAAGAATTCTGGTCCTGCATATTTCATTGTTCCTGGAGTAGCTGCAACGATGATTGGAGATCTTAATTCAGCTGCTGCTTCTACTACTGTTTGGATTGTTTCCATGTTATGAACGTTAAATGCTGGTACAGCATATTTACCTTTTTGTGCATCTAATAATAATTTTTTTGTTGATACTAACATATATCCTCCTAAGTTTTTGAAAATTTTATATTATAATTTTATTATTTATTGTATTCGTGAATTATTACACCTTTAACAACTCTGTTAACTTCTCCTGTAGGACAAGGATTGTCTGGATTGATTCCTAGGCTAGCAGATTTAACAAGAGAGATTAATTGTCCACATACTAAGTAAGAAAGAGATGCAAATACATCTTCAATTTCTCCTAATTTTTCATCAGCAAATGAGAAGTAGAAATCAGCATTAGCTTTAACTTCTTCATCGTGGATTGTGTCAAGAACGATTATTTTTTTCTTTCCACCTTCGTTTTTGAATTCTTTTAATAGGTCTAATTCATAAATTCTTGTATACTCATTGTTTGACATCATACATACGATAGCTGTTTTGTCATTTACTATTGATTTAGGTCCATGTCTGAATCCTAAGAAAGTATTGTAGAAAGATGCTAATTTTCCACCTGTTAATTCAAGAACTTTTAAAGAAACTTCTTCAGCTAATCCTTTTCCAGCTCCATCTCCAAGGTAAACTATTCTTTCGATATCAAGAGCAGCGATTTGCTCAGCATTAGCAAGTATGTTTTCGATATTTCTGTCTACTAAGTTAGCAACATAAGTTACTCTTTCTGCCATTCCTTCAAAATCTTTTCTTAAAAGAATAAGAACTCCAGCAACTACCATAGAAGAGAAACTTCCAGTCATTGCAAATCCTTTGTCATTAGTTCTTTCAGGCATTAATAAAAGGAATTTATTGTTTCCAGTTTTTGATATTTGAGCTAATTTTCCTTCAGCGTTACAAGTGATGAAGATGTGGTGAATATTTTTTACTAATTTATCAGCTATTTCTACTGCTGCAACACTCTCAGGAGAGTTTCCAGATCTAGCACAAGATACAAGGATTGTAGCTGTATTTTCATCTAAGTATTGCTCAGGCATAGATACGATATCAGTAGTAGGTATAGAAACTACATCTATATCAACTTTGCTGTTTACATAAGAGCAAAGAGTATTTCCAACAAATTCAGAAGAACCTGCTCCTGTGAAAACTACTTTAACTTTCTCAGCGTCTATTTTTTCTATGAAATTTCCAATAGCTTCAAGATTTTCTCTAACTATTTCAATCTCTTCTTTCCATATACTAGGTTGTTGAATTATTTCTTTCCATGTTACACAATCTTTAAAATTCATAATTACACTCCTTTATTTTTTATTTTAAATTATTTTATTATTAAAGCTGCTGCTCCTTTTATTCCTGCTTCCTCTTCTAAAGTTCCAAAAGCAAATTTTAGATTTTCAACAGTCATATTAAGGGCATATTTAGGAAGATGTTTTTTAACACCATCCAATAAAGTATTTCCTGCTTTAGAAACACCACCAGAGAAGATTACTAACTCAGGATTAACTATATTAAGTAAAGTTCCAAGACCTTTAGCTAAATATTGACAGAAAAAGTCAACGATACTCATTGAGAAAGGATCTCCCTCTTTTGCAAGTTCAAATATATCTCTTGCTTCAAGATTATCAAGATTTCCATTAATTCTTCTATAAAGAGCATTATCTTGATTCTCTTTTAATCTTCTTACCCCTTCTCTAACTATTCCAGTTGCAGAACAATAAGTTTCAAGACAACCAGTTAGTCCACAACCACATTTATAACCATCTTCATTAACAACTATGTGTCCAAATTCACCAGCTGCTCCATCAGCACCATCTAAGATAGTACCATTAATAATAATACCAGCAGCTATTCCAGTTCCTATAGCGATATTGATACTATTTTTATATCCTTTTCCAGCTCCGAAAAGCATCTCTCCAAGAGCTATAACCTTAACATCATTACCAACTTTTACAGGTTTACCAGATACTTTTTCCATTAACTCTTTTGCTGGGAAGTTATTTCCCCAAGAAAAGTTTGCAGCTATTTTAACAACAGAATTATTTACAACAGGTCCAGGGATTCCCATTCCAATTGCCTCAATGTCATTTTCAGCTATATTAAGCTCTTTAGCTAACTCTTTAGTTGTATCCCATATTCTATTAAAAGTAGTTTCGGCACCATTTTTAGAATTAGTTTTTATACTTTTTTTTCCAAGAATTTCTCCTGATTCGTTTAAAATACCAATCTCTACATTTGTACCACCGATATCAATTCCTACAAAATAAGGCATATTTCCTCCTCTTATTTTTTGTTATGTTGTCCGTACCAATTTATTTTTTAAAAACTAGACACTTTTTCAAGTGTCTATATTTTAATCTTCAGCAAGCTCTACTTCAAATTCAAATCTATCTCCTCTAACAAAACTTACTGTATACTCAATGATTTCAATACCAGTGTATGTCCATCTTTGTAGTTTCATAATAGGACTATGAACTGGAATATTTAAAATCTCTGATATCTTTTCATCAGAACTAAGAACAGAAAATCTTTCAAGAGCTTTTGTAAAATTTATATTATATCTATTTTGAATGATATCATATAATGGATTTTTTATCAAATCTTTTTTTGAAAGATCTGGAAATTTTTTTACAGGAAGATATGTTTTTTCATACATAACAGATTCTGAATCAGCTATCCTAAGTCTTATCAATTCAAATACCTCGTCATCAGGACTTATATTTAATTCTTTGGCAATAATTTCATTTGAGATTATTTTTCTAAAAAATAAAATTTTTGATTCAGGAGTTTTTCCCTGTTTTTTAATTTCTTCAGTAAAACTATAAAATTTTAAAAGTTTTTGTTTTATAGTTCGAGAAGAAACAAATGTTCCGCAACCTTGTATTTTATAGATATATCCTTTTTTTTCAAGATATGATATAGCTTGCCTTACGGTTGCTCTACTGATATTATATTTTTCACAATATTCTCTCTCAGTAAGGATTCTATCATTTTCTTTTAAATTTTTATTTTTAATCTCATCAATTATTAATTTAGCCAGTTGATAATAAAGAGGGCTTTTAGAATCTACCAATAACATTTCTCTCTCCTATAATATTTTTAAGTATATTATAGAATATAGCATTATTAACAAAAATTATCAAGCTTTTTATATTTCATCTATTATTCTATAAAGCCAATTTGCAAGTGGATCTTTTATTTTAACCATTTCATCATATAGTTCATTTAACATTTCTTTTTTGATATCAGCATACTTAGGATCATAGAATAAGTTATTCATTTCACCTTTATCGTTTTTAACATCATAAAGTTCACCAACATCAGTAGCGTTAAATACTATTTTATAGTCATCTCTTCTCCACATTCTTTGTTCAAAGAATACAAAGTGTCCAGCAAGTTGTCCTAAGATTCCTTTTCTTCCATTATTTTTATTTTCCCTTGTGATTGGAAGTAAGCTTTCTCCATCAAAGAAATCAGGAATTTCTTTTCCAGCTACATCATAACAAGTAGAAGTTAAATCATGAAGGTAAACAAAGTTATCATTTTCAGTTCCTTTGATAATAGATCTAGGATCTTTTACTATCATAGGGATTCTATATGTTGTATCAAACATAAATTCACCCTTTTCAATTAATCTATGAGCACCCATAGCATCTCCATGGTCAGCACTGATAGCTAAGAATAAACTTTCATATAATCCTTCTTCTTTAAGGAATTTAACAAATTCTCCAATAGCATCATCTATAAGAGTAATATATCCCCAGAATTTACAAATTATTTCTTTCCATTTTTCTTCAGGTGCTTCCCAAACTCCCCACATTTTAGCAATATCTCTATAATGAAGAGGTTTTCCATTCATAGGATTGTAGAAACTTTCATCTAAGTTAACATCTTCAGGTTTGTACATTGAATAGTATGGTTCAGGTACAACACAAGGAGTATGAGGTCCCCAGAAGTTCATCCAAATGAAGAATGGTTTATTGTTCTTTTTAGCTTCTAGTACAGCTTTTTTAGCTTCAGAAACAACAAAGAAAGGTAAAGTAGCTTCTTTAGTTCCACTTAAAAGTCCACAAAGTTCTTGTACTCTTAGATGAGGATTTTCTCCAAAATAACTGTTAGTTACTTCAGGAATATCAAATCCATTTTCAGCTAGCCATTCAGCATATCTTGGTTCTTGCTTAGGTCCTTGATCAAATACAAGATTTTTGTAAACTTTACTTCCTGGGTATCCATAACCATCAAAGTTGTGTCCTTTAAATCCGAAATCTCTAGGTAAAACAGTTTTTCCAACATGCCACTTTCCGATTAGATAGTTATCATAATCGTTCATTCCAGAGATGATATTTGGATTGTCAAGTTTAGGATCTCCCTCTCCACCTTTTTCACTATTTCTCATAAGTTCGTGGTTGCTAGGCATTTGTCCTGTAAAAAGTGAAGTTCTTGCAGGTCCACAAACAGATGCTGGTGTGAAAGCATTTGTAAACTTAATTCCATCAGCAGCAATAGCGTCCATGTTTGGTGTTTTTACGATTTTGTGACCATAAGTACCTAACATGTCAAGTCTTACTTGGTCTAATAGTATGTATACTATATTGTTGTTCATTAATGTTACTCCTTTTTTATTAAAAAATTTAAACAAATAGAAGTAGAAAATAAAGTCATAAGACTTCATTCTCTACTTAACTAAATTTAATATATAAAATTATTAATTTTGTTTACTTCTCTTTGTAGCTTTTATTAAAGCTAATAAAACTACTGTTAAAACAGCAAAAATAATTGTTATTTTTCCAAGTCCATTTCCACCAGCTAAACCTATTGGAGAAAGTACAGCATATAGATAGAATAGACCCATAACTAATATAGTAGAAAATTCTCTAGCATATTTCCATTCAGTTAAATCAACATTTGATTTATTTTTAGCAGAAGGGATATATTCTTTTTCTCTTTTGAAGATACATCCTAAGATAAACATAGTGATAACGTCGAATACAAATAAACTACCCATTACATGAACAAAGTTTACTTTTACTTTGAATACCCATACTAAAGAGAAGTATAAGATAATGTGTAAAAGAACAGTTATTCTAGCAGCTTTACCAGATATAGTTCTATTTAAGAATCCAACAGCAACTAAAGCAACGATTGGAATATTGAAGAATCCAGCAAATCTTTTTAGTAATAGGAATAATCCACCAGTTCCATATTGTAATAATGGAGCTATAATCATAGAGATTATTGCAATTAAAGTTCCAACAATTTTAGCTATCTTAATTAACTCTTCGTCAGAAATCTCTTTTTTTAACATAGGTCTGTATATGTCGTAGCAGAATAATGTAGCAGCACTATTAACAAAAGAGTTAAATGTACTTAAAATTGCTCCAAACAAACAAGCTGTAAAGAATCCTAATAAAGGTTTAGGTAAAACTTTAGAAACAAGTGTTGGATAAGCAAGGTCAATATTTTTTAGTCCATCTCCAAATATATGGAAAGAAACAAGACCAGGAAGGTTTAACATTATAGGAAGAAGTAATAAGAATACTCCAGCATATAAAATTCCCTTTTGTCCTTCTGCAAGACTCTTAGCTGCAAGAGATCTTTGAATAATTGCTTGGTTTGTTGTCCAATAGAAGAAGTTTACTATTAAGATACCAGTAAAGATTGTTGTCCAAGGAACAGGATCACTAACTGCTCCCCAAGCATTTAATTTATCAACATGAGTAGTTGTAATTATTTCAACACCTTTCATCATACTTCCACTACCTAAATATTTAAGAGCGAAGAAAGGAATCATAGCTCCACCAATTATAAGAGCAAATCCATTTAAAGTATCTGATACAGCAACAGCTTTTAATCCACCAAAGATAGCATATATACCACCAATGATACCAATAACCCATACAACTCCCCAAAGAGCTACATTAAAACTTACTCCAAACATTGCCTCAACGTCAAAGATTTGAGTGAATGCAATAGCTCCAGAATATAGAGCTCCAGGAATCATAACAAAAGTATAAGCTATTAAGAATAAAAGAGACATAATTTGTCTAGTTTGTCTATCATATCTTTCTTCGAAAAATTCTGGGATTGTTGTAAATCCACCTTTTAAATATTTTGGAAGTAAAAATAAAGCAAGAACACATAAAGGTATTACTGATTGGACAGTCCAAGCAATAATAGAAAAGTTACTTGCATAAGAAGAAGCATTTACTCCAACTAGCTGTTCAGTAGAAAGACTAGTAAGAACCATTGAGAAACCAATTACAGTAGCAGTAAGTCCTCTACCTGCAAGGAAATATCCTTTAGCACTACCATCTTCACCTTTGGTTTTAAGCCAAGAAACAAATGCAATTAAAGCTGTGATAAGAACGAATGTAAAAAATGTCATGATTGCCTCCTAAAGTTTGTTTTAATTATTATTAAAGAGAACCTTTGAAGTTTGTTGTATAAACAAATCTCTCTCCTTTAACAACTGATTCAGTATACTCTAATATTTTATTTCCACTGTAAACAAGTCTTTCTATTTTCATCCCCAAACACCCATCATTAATAGCGAGATATTTAGCTTCAGTTCCCTCTATTTTACAAGGATAAAACAACTCTTTTCCATAAATTTTTTTAATCCCATACTCTTTAGCGAGAATATCATATAATTTTTTAGATGTTAAATCAATTTTCTCAATTCCTTTTACAAGGGAGTGATTTAAATAAATAGTTTCATAGATAAGAGGTTCTGAATTACCATATCTTATCCAAACTAATTTAACAACTTTATCATTTTTTAAAAGATTCATTTTATCTTTTATATAACGATTCGGCTCTTTAAGTTTAAAAGACAATATTTTTGAAAGAGGAATTTTTCCAGAAGTTTTTGCATCATCATAAAATTTACTTATGTAAGAACGGTTTTGATAAATTTTAAGAGTGGTTACAAAGCTTCCCTTTCCTTGAACTCTGTAAATATAACCATTTTTTTCCAAATGATTTAGAGCCATTCTTACAACGGTTCTACTCAGATTATATTTTTTACAAATTTCATTCTCCGAAGGAAGTTTTTCGTTTTCTTTTATAATCCCCTTTTCAATACAATTTTTAATATTTTGTATAAGTTGTTGATATAAAGGTTCATTATTTTCTTTTGAGATTTCAAACATATTTTTCTCCATGGCTTAAAAAGATGTTCTTCTTGATTTTAGTATAATATGTATTTAAATAGTTGTCAATATTGA
>NZ_JARHZE010000044.1 GCF_029258315.1 Fusobacterium sp.
AGAATATAGGTAATCAATAAATTCATCTAATTTTCTAACTATTGTTTTAAATCTTTTCGGATACTCTTTATAAAGGTAACCTCTAAACATAATATTATCAATAAAAACTATTCCATTTTCATTTAACATTTTATATGAGTCTTCAAAAAATTTCTTATACTGTCCTTTAGACGCATCAATGAAGATAAAGTCGTAATTATCATTTAATTTTTCTATTTCTTCAGTGGCATCTCCTAGTATCATCTTAACATTTGTAAGGTTAGCTTTAGAAAAATTTTCTTTAGCTTGGTTATATCTCTCCTCATCAATTTCAATAGTAGTAAGAGTACCACCATTTTTTTCTATAAGTCTAGCCATAAGGATACCAGAATATCCAATAGCAGTTCCAATTTCAAGAACATTTTTAATATTATGAGTTTTAATCATAAACTCTAAATATTTAGCAACCTCTTTTGTAACGATGGGGACATTATGAATTTTTGCAAATTCCTCTAATTCCAAAATAAGAGGATCAGTTTCTTTTATTTTACCAATTATATATTCACTGGCTTCTTTTAATTCTTCTAACAATTTTTTCTCCTTAATTATTTAATAAAATTTATATTAATTATTTTTTATAAGTTTAGCAATATAGAAATTATCTACAATTTCTTCTTCGAAGTTTATTAAAAATCCACCAACTTCATCATATTCACCACTTATATTTTCAGGGATTTCAATTTTTACACTTGAGAAATTTTTATTATTTTCTAAAAATTTAATAATATTTTTTGTGTTCTCCTCTTTTGTTATAGTACAAGTACTATAAACTAACTCTCCACCAATTTTTAAATTATTACTAGCAGATTCTAAGATTTCATATTGAAGATTAGCAAGTTCAGTTACATTTGTAAGATCTTTATTATATAGAGCTTCAGGTTTTTTTCTAATTACTCCATAACCACTACAAGGAGCATCAACAAGAATCTTATCAAATTGTTTTCCTTGTTCTTTAATTTTTCTAGCATCAAGTTTAACAGCTTTTATAATATCAATTCCCATTTTTTTAGCATTTTCTTCAATAAGTTTTATCTTATGTGGATAGATATCAAGGGACAAAATTTCTCCTTGATTTTTCATAAACTCTCCAATAAGTACACTTTTACTTCCAGGAGCAGAGCAAGAATCAAGAACTACTTCTCCACTTTGTGGATTAAGATTTTTTACAGCTAAATAAGAAGCCCCGTCTTGAGCGATGATCTTTCCGTTTTTAAATTCATCAAAGTAGATAACAGATCCTGAATTAATATAGTATACAGAATCAACTTTTTTAATAATTTTTATATTTTTTTCTTGAAGAAGAGATTCAAACTCTTCGCAAGAATATTTTAAAGTATTAACTCTTACTGCCATATATGGTATTTTTTTTAAAGAGATTAAAACTTTTTCAAAATCTTTAGGATACTCCTCTTGCATTTTTTCAACAAACCATTTTGGATAAGAGTAAACAATGTGATATTTATTTTCATCTTTTAGTTCTTTTAAAATATCTTCTTTTTCTCTATCATAACTTCTAAGAACCCCATTTATAAATCTTCCAACAGGAACACTAAATTTTTTCTTAGTGAGTTCAGTAGCTTCCCAAATAACTCCTTTTGAATCACTATCCATAAAAGCTATTTGATAGATAGAAATTCTAAGAAGTTGTCTTTGCCAATCTTTTTTTATCTCTTTAACTTTTTTAGAAATAACATAATCTAAAAATATTTTATTTCTAATCACTCCATAAAAAACTTCAGTTATAAATCCTCTCTCTTTTTCAGGTATATGGTTTTCTCTAAAGTACTCGTTAAGAGCTATATTAGAAAATTTTCCATTATCAACCTCTGATAATAAACTGATTATTCTTTGTTTTATATTCAAAATTTTCCTCCTATTAATTTTACTAATAAATTAATATCAATTTAATTATTTTTATTATATAAGATTTGACGGATATAATGAAATTTCTAAATCTATATTTTAAAAGAAAAATTTAAATCATAGATAAAATAATTTTTAACTTTTATAAAGTCAAAAAATCATAAGATAAAACCATTATATAAATCAATGAAATTATATAAATTTTTTGTTTCTTGTATATGATACCTTACTTTTTAAATAAAGTCAAACTAGGATAAAATTTTTTTTATAAAAAATCTTAAGTGTTTTCTATATTGACTTTTAAAAGAATATAAGGTATACTATTATTACAAAAATGTTAGAATAAAATACATTTGAATTTACTTTTTTTCAGGGAGGCGGTTAAGATGGTTAATCAATACAATGAGGAAGGAAAAAAAGAAGGTTTATGGGTAAAATATTTCGAAACAGGGAAGGTAAAAGAGGAAAAAAATTATGTTAATGGAGTTAGAGAGGGAGAATATAAATGTTACTACTCTAATGGACAGATAGAAACAAAGAAAAACTATAAAAATGGAAACTTAGACGGAGTTTATGAAACTTTTTTATCTAATGGAGCAAGAGATGTAGTTTATCATTTGGTAAATGGGGAGATGGTAGGAAGATACGAAGCTTTTTATCCAAATGGACAAACTAAAAAATTAGTAGAATATATAGATTCTAAAAATACAAAAACAAATATTTGTTTCTTTATAGATGGAAAAGTACAAAAAGATTGTAATATAAAAGATGGAAAACTTTCAGGACCTTATAAAGAATATTATTCAAATGGACAAATATATAAAAATGCCTTTTATGAAAATGGTGAATTAAATGGTGAATATAAAGAGTATGATGAGAATGGAAATCTTGTAAAAGAATGCATTTATAAAAATAATAAAATAGAGAAATAGGAAAATAAAATAGAAATTAAAGCCACGTTTTTGCGTGGCTTTTTTAATGGGAGTATGATATATTATTATTTAGGAGGAAAGATGATTTTAAAAAAATTAAAAGAATTAAATAATAATATTGAAAAATTTTATACAAAAGATTTGTTAGAGACTATAAAAAAATTATATGAAATTTTAAAGGATACAAAATATGAAGTATATTTTGTAGGAGGAGTAATAAGAGATATTTTTATGGAAACTTCTACAAAGGATATTGATATTGTATCTGATGATTATTTATCGGTTGGAAATTTAATTTTAAAAAATTTTGAAATTGAAAAATATAGAATTAATGAAAAATTTTTAACTTATAACATAATCTTAAAAAATGGAATTAATATAGATATTGCATCTTTTAGGGAGGAAGTTTATCCTTTTTCTGGAAGTTTACCTATTGTAAAAAAATCTATTTTAGAAAAAGATTATAAAAGAAGAGATTTTACTATAAATTCAATCTATTATAATATAAAAAAAATGGAAATTTTTGATCCATATTTAGGAAAAAAGGATCTAGTAGATAAAAAAATAGAAGTTTTACATAAAAAAAGTTTTGAAGATGATCCAACTAGAATAATAAGAGGGATAAAATTTGCTAGTAGATATAATTTTACTTTTGGAAAAAAAACTGAGATTTTTTTGAAAGAATCAATAGAAAAAGAGTATTTAAAAAATATCTCTTTTGATAGATTAAAAAATGACCTATTTATTTTATTTAAGGAAAAGAATATAAAACTTGTAGTAAAATTTTTAAAAGAGTATAAGATATTAGAATTTTTAAAAATAAAATTGGATGAAGAAAAAATAGAGAAAATTTTAGAATTTTATGAAACAAACAAAAATAATAAGGAGATGTGTACAAAGTTTAATATAGATTCAAAAGAAAAATCTATTTTTTTTGGAATATTTTTCTGTTGTGAAGAAGATCAAAGAAAAGAACTGATGAAAAATTTTTCAATTTCTAAAAAGAATATCAAGAAGATGGAAGAATTTTTTCTGTATATTCTTGATATTTATACCTTTAAAATGTTATAATATACATAGGTGTGGTATATTTATGAGAGGTGAAATTAATGAGAGAAGAATATGTAGTTAAAACGAGGGAGAATTTTTGTACAGAGATTAGTATACCGGGTTCAAAATCAATGACGACAAGAGCTCTTATTTTAGCGGCTTTATCAGAAAATCCAGTGATACTTAAAAATCCACTTTTTAGTGAAGATACTGTTCAAATGGTAGAATGTCTAACAAAATTAGGAAATAAAATCTTAGTTTCTGATGACAAAAAATATATAAAAATAGCTGGAAATAAAAGAAGAGAGTTTGGAAAGAAAACTCTTCATGTTGGAAATTCAGCTTCAGTGATGAAATTTTTAATTTCTTATGTAGTTACAGGAAGAGGGGAAATAACAATAGATGCTTCTTCTAGAGTTTCAAGTAGACCTATTCGTGAATTTGTGGATAGTATAAGAGAGTTGGGAATAGAGATTGAATATACAAAAAAATCTGGATTTTTACCAATAAAGATTTATGCAACAGGGACTGTTAATAATACAATAAAAGTTCCAGGAAAAAATAGTAGTCAATATTTATCTTCAGTTTTACTTTCTGCTTCTTATTTTAATAGTGATATAAATATAATAACTTCACATAAAATCACTTCAAAATCTTATGTGGATATTACATTAAAAATGTTACACGATTTTGGAGCAAATATAGAAAAAACAGAAACAGGATATTTAGTAAAAAAATCAAAGTTTAATGTTGTAAAAGGGTATTTAATAGAGGGGGATATGGCATCTGCATCATATTTCTTAGCTGCTGCTCTTATTACAAATAGTACAATAAAAATAAATAATTTTTCATATAATAGTATTCAAGGAGATTATAAATTCCTTGAAATTCTTGAGAATTTAGGATTGCAAATAATAGAAAGAACACAAACTTCTATTACAGTTAAAGGGGTAGAATCATATGAAGGATTTAATTTGGATTTAAACAGAACTCCAGATTTAGTTCCAACTCTTGCAATAGTTGCACTATTTGCATCAACTCCTTCTGAAATTCATAATGTGGCAAACCTAAGAACAAAGGGTAGTGATAGATTAAATTCTATCCGTACAGAGATTAAGAAAATAAATGGAAGTGCTACTGACCTTCCAGACGGATTAAAAATCATACCAAAGAAAAAAGATACTTATAAGGGAGATGCAATAGAGTCATTTAACGATCATAGACTTGCAATGAGTTTTACATTAGTAGGATTAAAAGTTGAAGGAGTATCTATTATTAACCCTCATTGTGTATCAAAAGTATTTCCAAATTTCTATATAGAATTTGAAAATATATATAAATAGTTATCTTGGAGGGATATATGGGATTGTTTTTTAGAGACAAATCTAGTGTAGCAAAAATAGAAGAATTAAATAGCATAATTGAAAATAAAAACAAAGAGATTGAACAATTAAAAGCAAAGATCATTGATGTTGAAAGAAATTCTTTATCAGTAGCAGAGCTTGAAATGATTCAAAATAGAATAGAGGCATTTACAAATGAAAATAAAAATCTAAGAGATAGAGTAGTTTCACTTGAAAAAGAATTGATGGACACAGAGAGTTCTAATTTTTTAAAAGAAAAATTAGAAAAATCTGAGAGAGAGGTTCAAGAGTTAAGTGAAAAAAATAGTTCTCTTTTAAGAAAGATAGATTTTTTAGAAGAAAAAATTGCAAATGTTGAAACTTCTTCTGTTTCTCCAAAACAGATGGAAATAATGGAAAGAAGCCTTAAAAGTGCTAGAAAAGAAAATCTTGAGCTTAAAGAAAAATTATCTCATTATCAAGAGGTTGCAAACGAAGTAGTGAAAATAGAGGTTGAACAAAAACCTATGGAATTTTCAGATGATGTGATTATTTTAGATAAATTTAAATATAAGATTTTAACAGAAGACTTTTATAATGCTACAAAGTTTAAAGATATCAGAGAATTTTTAATAGAAAAAAATTATCTATTTATCAATGATATAGAATCGTTAGAAGATATAGGTGAGATTCGTTATTGTAAAAATTTCGATTCCGCTAATCTTAAATTTGAAAATTTTAAAAAGGGAAAAGTTTCAATAGAAGATAGAATCTTATTATGTAAAGGTGCGAAAGTTCAAAAGATATTTAAATCTTTTAGAAAGTTTTCTACTTATCTAACAGATAATAATATAGAATTTATGGATGAATTAGCTGATGTAGATCTTAGAATATTATCAGGGAAAGCTAATATTTTAACAAAAACTATAAAAGATGTATTGGATACATCTGAAAAATATTTTAAAGAAAATAAAATATAAAATGGAGGGAGACCCTTGAAAAATATACTTATTGGAGTTTGTGGTGGGATAGCTGCTTACAAATCTGCTAATATAATTTCAAAACTAAAGAAAAAAGGATACAATGTAAAAGTTATTATGACGGAAAATGCTACAAAAATAATAACACCTTTGACATTGGAAACTCTTTCAAGAAATAAAGTTGTAGTTGATATGTGGGATATAAACAGAGGATATGAGGTAGAACATATATCTTTAGCAGAATGGGCAGACTTAGTTTTAATAGCTCCAGCAACTTATAATATAGTAGGAAAAATTGCAAACGGTATAGCTGATGATATGTTGTCAACTGTTATATCAGCTTGTACAAAACCTAAATACATAGCTCTTGCTATGAATGTAAATATGTATGAAAATCCAATTTTAAAAGAAAATATAAAAAAACTTGAGAAGTATGGATATAATTTCATCGAAGCTGATGAAGGATTTTTAGCTTGTAATGCAAATGCTAAAGGTCGTCTGAAAAATGAAGATGAGATTGTGAAAATAATAGAGGATGCTTTAGAAGATAAAAATAAAGATTTATTAAAGGATAAAAAAATATTAATTACAGCTGGAAGAACTGAGGAAGCAATAGATCCAGTGAGATATTTAAGTAATAACTCAAGTGGTCAGATGGGATATGCTTTGGCAGAACAAGCTGTTAAGATGGGAGCTAAAGTAACTTTAGTTTCAGGGCCAACAAATCTTGATGTACCAAAAGGTTTAGCGGAGTTTGTTCAAACAAAATCTGCTATGGATATGTATAATGCTGTTATGGAGAGATTTGATTCTCAAGATGTTGGGATAGCTTGTGCAGCAGTTGCAGATTATAAACCAAAATTTTATTCAGAGCAAAAAATAAAAAAAGCAGATGATGATTTAGTTATAGTTTTAGATAGAAATCCAGATATTTTATTTAATATGGGACAGAGAAAAAAATCTCAAACTTTAATTGGATTTGCTGCTGAAACTGAAAATATAATAGAAAATGCTAAAAAGAAACTTATAAAGAAAAATCTTGATATGATAGTTGCCAATAATGCTCATAATATGAGAAGCGTTAATAATTCAGCTACGTTTATAAAAAAAGATGGTTCTTTTAAAGATATCCCAGAAAAAACTAAAAAAGAGTTGGCTATTGATATTTTAAAAGAGATAGTTAATTTATAAGTATTAAATGAAAATACCAAAAAGTGTACTGCACCCAAAATCTTAGACAACTAAGATGGTGGGTGTAGTTTTTTTATAATTAATGCTTAAATTTAAAAAGTAAATTTGAGATATTTTAATAATAAGATATAATTTAATAGTTAAATTTTTTTATAAAAAAATTGTGCAAATTAATTTTGCACAATTTATTACAATATTATTTACTTTTAATAAACCCTCTTTTATAAGCATTAAGCAGTTCATAAAGATCTTCAATTTGTTTTTGAATATCCTCACCAATATCTGTATCTCTGACAGTTTTTCTTTCCAATACTCTTTTTATTATTCTTGTAGAAGAATGGATGTCTATACATTTAGCTATTGCAGTATTAACATCTTCAAATGGCTGGTGAGATACAAGTTTTAAACCATAAGAGTTATATATCAATGTATAACCAGCAATTCCTGTTTCTTTTTGATAAGCTTTAGAAAAACCACCGTCAATAACTATAAGTTTTTTATTGGCTTTTATTGGACTTTCTCCTCTTTTTTCTTTTACAGGCATATGTCCATTTATTATATGAGATTTTTCAGGATCTAATCCAAATTCTTCAAATATTTTATTTATAAATTCTTGATCTTCGTAAAGAGAATAGTAAGGATTTTTATTTTCTTTATGTAGTTCCTTATCAGTAGTGAAATATCTTTCAAAAGTTTTCATAGCATCTTTACCAAAAAGAGGAGAATATTCTCCACACCATAGATACCACATAATATCCATACAAATTTCTTTCATTTTTTTATCTGTTTTATTGAAAAATCCCTCTCTACAAATTCTATCAATCTCTTCAAGATATTTTTTACCAGAAAGAATTTTATCAAAAAGTTTAACCTTAGTAAAGTTTTTATCTTTATCCACAGGTATGCAACCGTGGAACAATAAATTTGAATTGTATTTTAAGAACATACTTCCTTTAGAGAAAAGGAATTTGACGTGTCTTTGTAATTTTTCACTATGGATAAAACTTTGTTTTAATTTTTCTAAAATTTCATCCTCTTCATCAGTTAATTTATATGGATCTTTTGGATCGATTGTTGGGAAGTTAGTATCAGTTAAAGGATAATCAACACCATTTATTTTAACAGTTCCCTTAGTATAATCTATTTTATCAAGAAGTAATCTACTTTCCATATTAAATTTAGGATTGTTTTTTATAACTTGTCCTTCTATTTTAAATTGGATGATAGATATAGCTTTATGAACTTTTGACATTAAAGAGATATCGCTATCCTTTGCCTCTTTTGGAATAAAACTTGTACAAGGATCTTTACTATAAGTGTTAAGTGCAAATCTTGCAAGAGGCAACATATTTATTCCATAAACATCTTCTAATATATCTGTATTTGAATATCTACTACTTATTCTGACAACGTTGGCAATGGCACATTTTTGTCCAGCAGCAGCAGTCATCCAAAGCATATCGTGGTTACCCCATTGAATATCTACGTTGTGATGTTGCATAAGTTTGTCAACTATAAGATGAGGTTGAGGACCTCTGTCATAAATATCTCCAACAATATGTAAAACATCAATAGTAAGTCTTTGAATAAGTTCAGACATAGCCACAATAAATTCCTTTGCCATATCAAGCTCGATAATTGTATCAATTATATTTTTTACATAGTCTTTTTTGTCATCAGAATATTTTTCGTGTAGAAGTTCTTGGATAGTATAAGCAAAATCAGAAGGAAGAGCTTTTCTTACTTTAGAATCTGTATACTTAGAACTAACTATTCTACAAACCTCTATCAATCTTAAAATAGTTATTTTATACCAAGGTTTCATATTTTCTATCTGTTTTTGAATTAAATTTATTTTTTCTTCTGGATAATATATTACAGTAGCAAGTTGTTTTTTTAAATCTTCTTCTAAAGAATCTCCATAAATATCATCGATTTTATCTCTAATAACTCCAGAACCATTTCTTAAAACATGATTAAATGCTTTGTATTCTCCATGAATATCAGTTAAAAAATGTTCAGTTCCTTTGGGAAGATTTAATATAGATTTTAAATTTATTATCTCTGCCGAAGTAGACGCAATACTTGGAAAAGATTTTGACAGCAGTTTTAAAAATTTTAATTTATCGTTATCCATAACATTCTCCTTTAATAAGACAATAGTTTTTTATAATAGTTAAAAATAATTATATCATAAAATAAAAAATAATATAAGCTAAATTAATTTTATTTTACTTCCTCTTTCTCCTGGAATAGCTTTTTCCACTTCAATTCTTTTAAGTATTCTTAATTTTAGTTCTTCAAGATGGGTGATAATACCGATTTTTATTTTTTCCTCTTCACGAATATTTTCAATAGAATCCATTACTTTTTCTAAAAGTTTTGAATCAAGGCTACCAAATCCTTCATCAAGGAAGAAAAATTCAAGAGGTTTTCTTCCTTTAAGTTGTAGTTGTTTAGAAAGTGCTAGAGCTAAGCAAAGTGAAACTATAAATGTTTCTCCCCCAGAAAGAGTAGCTGTTCTTCTTTTTTTACCATCATTAAAAATATCTACTATATAGAAGTTTGAATTTTCATCAGATATAAGTTGATATTTACCATTGCTTATTTTAATAAGTCTTGATGATGCCATGGCTATAATATTTTTTAATTTTTTATTTGCGAGGAAACTTACAAAATCCCCAGTTCTTAATTTTAGATAAAGATCCTCAGCAACTTTTAATTTTTTAATAGTATTATTTAAATCTTTATTTATTTTTTCAATGTGTTCAAGATTTATTTTTTTCTTTTCCAAATCATTTTGGTCTTTAGAAATATTAATTTTTAAATTTGTAATATCGTCATCCAATTTAATTTTTTTAAGTTTTATTTCATTCCACTCTTCTTCTGATAATTTTCTGTCCCCAATATTTTTATTAATCTCTTCTAAAAGAGTAACAACAGTATTTAAATTTTTATGATATACATTTATTTCTAAACTTAGAGAATTTTTCTCCTCTTTAGTAAGATAATATTTTTTAACCTGTTCTTCATCAGAAAAATTATATTTTTCTAAAAGAGAATTTAAAATTTTTAAGATATTTTTAAGATTATCTTCAAGATATTGATTTTCGGTAGAAAATTTAATTTCATTATTTTCAAGTTCATTTATTTTTTTAGAAATTTCCTCTTTTAGTTTGGAAAACTTTTCTTTTTCAATAGTTAAATTTTTAATATCCTTTTCAAATTTTTCTATGATATTTTGATTTTTATATAAAGTATCTCTTCTTTCCTCTAAAGTTTCAAGAGAAACATCGATATAGTTAGGATTTATATAAAGAATTTCACTTTTTAAATTATTTATATTTAAATTTATATCTTCCCTATTTTTCTTTTCATCATTTAAAAGCTTATTACTATTTTTAATATCCTTTTCAATAAAATTTTTAGCTGTTATAATTTTAGATTTTTCATTTTCTAATTCAGATAATTTAATTTTAGAATTATTGATATTTTCTTTTATATTTTTATATTCTTTTTCAATTAAAAGAGAATTATTTTCTAAAATTTTAATCTTTTCATCATCTAAAATTTCATCATTATATGTAAGTTTTAAATGTTCTTTTTCAATTAAAAGGGTTTCAATTTTTCCAGATACTTCTCCCTCTTCTTTGATGATATTTTCTTTTTTCTTTAAAAGTTTTTCTAAATTATTTTTAAGCTCTTCAAAGTTATCCTCATTAAAATTAATCTCAATATGGTGTAGAGAACCACACACTGGACAAGGTTTTCCATCTTCTAAGGTTTTAGCCAGTTGAGATGCGAGATTATTTATTTTTTTCTCCTCTAATGTATTAATCTCATCTAAAATTTTAATCTTAGAATTTTCTAATAAATCTTTATTATTTTTTAGAACATCTAATTTTTCAGTAATTATTTTATCCTTTTTAGA
>NZ_JARHZE010000095.1 GCF_029258315.1 Fusobacterium sp.
AACCTCTTTAAGAAATTATGGTTATATGAATCAACCTGTATTTAATAACTTCTCTTTTAAAGATACTACACCTGTATCATCTCAAGGAAATCATCTAGTTAAAAAAATCTCTGATGAAAATGGTGAACGACTAGAAGTTTTAACAAAAGAGGGTATATTAGAGGCCTCTACTCCCGGGGAAGAGATTATCACCTCTGGACTTATCTCATACAGTGAATCCACTGGAAATGATTTCTTTATAATTGATTCATCTACACCAAAATATACTGGTGGAAATGAGATATCTATTAAAATTCTTTCATTGCCAGAAGAAAATAAACCTACTAATTTTAAAAATGTAGTTGGAGATTTAAAAGGAAATATAAATTGGGAACAAAAATCAAATGTAGAGGTTGGACAATCCTATATGTTAAAATTAAAACTTTATGGGGATGTAAACCTTGATTCCTTAGAAAAACTTCCGATTGAAATGAATGAAGATTTTAATATCTATCAATCTGTTTCTGATTTTTCTGAAAAAATTGTAAATGGAAAATATCAAGCAAGTAAAGAGTTTGAAATAGCCTTTATTCCTAAGAAATCTGGAGTTCTTACTATACCCGCTATTGAAATACCATTCTTTGATATCAACAGTAAAAGTTACAAAACTTTTGTTATAGATAAAAAGGAGATTAAAGCTTTTGGTGGTGAAAATATTAAAACTACTTCCAATGGAGTTTCATCAAATAAAAATATAGAAAAATCTCAAGATATTCAACCTAAGGAAAAAATAAATATAACTGTTTTGCCTGAAGATAATGAAAGTTTTGATTTTAAATTTTTATATTTAATTATTGGTGGACTTTGTTTAATAGTTTTAATAGAGGGTGGAATTATTTTAAAATTAATCTTTGATAAAAAATCTTCTAAAAAATCATATAAAAATTTCTTTAAAAAGATGAAGTCTTCTAAGAATAATAAAGAGTTTTATGAAGTTTATTGTAATTTTATGAAAGAAAGATATAATTTCAGCCCTAAGGCCCAATTTGAAGATATTCTTGTTAAAAATGGTGGATCTGATGATATTTTAATGATCAATAGATATATCCACGAAAGTTTATTTAAGAATGAACAAATTGATATTATAAAAGTTATTAAAACTTTAAAATCTAAATAAATTAGACTTGTAATATTAATAAAAATATGCTAGAATTTTTATGTTATGGTTCTAAAAAAGCTCTCATAGCTCAATTGGATAGAGCATCTGACTTCGGATCAGAGGGTTTGGGGTTCGATCCCTCATGAGAGCGCCATTACTTTTAAATCTAATTTATCTAAAATACTATTCTCTCTTAATATTAATTGATTTTTTAATATTTAAGAGAGATTTTTATTTTTATAATTTTTATCATAGTATTTTTTTCTCTTTTTTTTAATTTAAATTTTTTTATATTTTTCCACAAAAAAAACTGACCTATTAATTTTAAGTCAGTTTATTTTTATTTATTAAATATTTAATACATCTTTATATAAAAACATTGCAATATAGAAATATAGCATTAGAGCCATAGCATCAACTATTGTTGTTACTAAAGGTCCTGCCATTATAGCTGGGTCTAGTTTTAATTTTTTAGCTCCAATTGGAAGAATCCCTCCAACTAATTTTGCTATCACTACAACTGCTCCCAAAGTAAATGATACCAAGAAAGATATTTTCATATCTTGTTTTAAAATAAATCTCATACGAGCAAAATTTATAAATCCTAAACCAATTGCTACCATAAGTCCTACTCTTAACTCTTTCCAAATAACTTTTAACCAGTCTTGAGTTTTTATCTCTCCAAGAGCCATTCCCCTGATTACTAATGTTGAAGATTGTGAACCTGCATTTCCTCCAGTATCCATAAGCATTGGAATAGCTGCTGCAAGAACAACCATTTGCTCTATTATATTTTCATATTTACTTATTATAGTTCCTGTGAATGTTGCTGATACCATCAAAACTAATAACCACATCAAACGATTTTTTGCCAATTCAAATACAGAACTTTCTAAATATTCCTCTTTACTTGGAGCCATAGCTGCCATTTTTTGGAAGTCCTCTGTATTTTCTTCTTCAATTACATCGACCATATCATCTATTGTGATAATTCCAACTAAAATATTTTCTTTATCAATTACAGGTAAAACAATTAAGTCATATTTTTTAAATAATTCAATAGCCTCTTCCTGATTTGTTGAAGTTGTAACATATAGAACATTTTTATTCATTATATTTTCGACTATATCTTCATCATTTGAAAGAAGTAAATCTCTTAAAGTAACATCTCCCATAAGATTTTTCTTACTATCAATTACATAAGCCACATCTATTGTTTCCAAATCTTTTACTTTTTTTCTTATATGAGTCAAACTTTCTCTTACTGTCCAATTACTTTTTAAAGAAAGATATTCTATTGTCATTAAACTTCCAGCAGAATCTTCCTCATAAGATAAAAATTGATTAACCAAAGAACGATTTTCATTCTTATAGTTTTCAAGAACTCTTTTTACCACAT
>NZ_JARHZE010000041.1 GCF_029258315.1 Fusobacterium sp.
AAGTGCTGGAAATTTATTATTTAATATAATGAAGATTTTACCTAAAAAGAGTTTAGAATTTAAAGAGCCAAAAGAGATTATAAAAATAAAAGTTGATAAAGAAACTGGATATAGGGCTAAATATTCTGTACAAACAAAAGAGATATTATATCCAAGTGAAGCTAAGCCTTTAAGAATATCCCCTTATTATAAAAAAATTTTTGTAAATGAAGAGGGGAAAGAGGTTGATTCAAGAGATAAAGGATTTTTAAATCATAAAGAAAAAATTATACTAAATTATCCAATAGAAGTGATAAATTTTTATGTAAGAAATAATTTTAACCTTCCAGAAATTTTTAAAAAGAAAACTAAAAATTTGAAATTTATATATCCAACTAAAAATTTAAAAATATCTATACCCAGAGATTTTGATGGAGAAAAAAATATAATAATAAAAATTGCAAATTTAAAAAATGAAAAATTATATTGGTATCTAAATGGAAAATATTTAGGACAGGATAATGTTAATGAAAAAAAATTAAATTTAGGATCTGGAAAATATCAATTAACCATCGTTTCAGAAGCTGGTGAAAATGAAAAAATAAATTTTGAAATTATAAAAAAATAGAAGAGGGCTATTATAAATTTTGTATAATAGCTTTTTTATTAAAAATAATTTTATCTGAAATAGATATAATAACAAAAAAATAAGATAAGAATAATAAAAAATAGTACCTGTTTAATTTTAAATTTTATTTAAGATTAAGTGATAATATATATAAAAATATATAAAATTTTATTGACAGAAGGGAATTTGTTTGATAAAATCTTTTTCATATAGAAAAAATCTATATGAAAATTATTATTTTTAGTTAATAACGGTCTTATAAAAAAAGAAAAGACTGTTGAAAATATTTAATAGAGGTGAGGGAAAATGAATAAAGGAAAAGAAGCTTTAGTACTTGGTTTTGCATTGTTTGCAATGTTCTTCGGAGCTGGAAATTTAATATTTCCACCATCTGTAGGAATAAATATGGGGGACAATTGGTTTTTAGCAGGACTTGGATTTTTAATTACAGGAGTTGGACTTCCATTACTAGGAGTTATAGCTTTTATAAAAGTTAGAGAGTTAGAAAATTTCTCTACAAAGGTTTCTAAGGTTTTTAATAATATTTATTGTAGCGTACTTGTTTTAGTAATAGGACCATTATTTGCTATTCCAAGAACAGGATCAACAACAATTGAGATGGGTGTTTTACCAATGCTTTCAAATGTTGATAAAACAACAGTAACTATCGTAAGTTCTATTGTTTTCTTTGGAGTTACATTAATGCTTGTAATAAAA
Organism: Fusobacterium sp.; assembly: GCF_029258315.1. GTDB lineage: Bacteria > Fusobacteriota > Fusobacteriia > Fusobacteriales > Fusobacteriaceae > Fusobacterium_B. Next base: position 1,325 of record NZ_JARHZE010000041.1, read on the forward strand.
GAATCTAAAATAACTGATATCGTTGGAAAGTTTTTAACACCAATCATCTTAATAATTTTATTAGCTATCACAGCTTTAGGAATTGTTGGAGATATTGGAACTCCAATCCATAAAGTTGATTCTGGAATGTTCTCATTTGGATTTATCCAAGGATATCAAACAATGGATGCTTTAGCATCAGTACTTTTTGGAGTTGTAATTATTAAAGGATTAAAAGGTAAAGGTGTTGAAGATCCGGAAGAGCAAGGACGTTTCTTATCAGTAGCAGGAATTATTGCTGCAACAGGATTAGGACTTATCTATTTTTCATTAATGTATCTAGGAGCAAGAATAAGTGGAGTTCAAGATGGTGCAGTTACTACATCAGCAGCTTTATATATAGCAGAGGTTACTTTAGGTTCAATTGGTAAAACAGCTTTTGGAATTTGTGTTGCAGCAGCTTGTTTGACAACATCAGTTGGATTAGTAGCTTTAACAAGTGACTGGTTCTCAAGAATTACTCCATTCTCATACAAGACAATTGCAATTTCAACTTGTGTATTTTCTTCTGTAATGGCAATAGGTGGAGTAGATTTCATCATTCAATTATCAGTACCAGTATTATGCATTTTATATCCAATAACAATAGTATTAATTTTATTCAATGTTATGGGAATAAGAAATGAATTAGCTTACAAAGCAGGAGTATATATTACACTAATTATCAGTGTTATTGAAGTTTTAGGATCAACTTTCAAAATAGAAGGATTAACAAGTTTAGTTCAAAGAGTACCTCTAGGGAAAGATGGATTTGCTTGGTTATTACCTTGTTTAGTTGCAACTGTAATAGGATTTATTCTTTCAAAAAAGACAAATAATAATTAAGATAAAAAGAAGGAACTGATTTATTTTAGTTCCTTCTTTGTTTATGTATTAAAATTTTTAAATTTCTCAAACCAATATTTTTATTAAAACAGCTTAAGAAATAAAATATATAATAAAAAAGAAACCATTTTGTTGGTTTCTTTTTTTATTAAAATTATAAATTATTTAACATCTCTAAAACTATTTTAGCAGAGTGATCTGAAGCAACTGGTTTAAGATCTTCGTAACTCATATGAGCAGATCCATCAGCTTTATCAGATATAGTTCTTAGTACAACAAAAGGTACTTTATACATAGAACCAGCCACTTGAGCAACAGAAGCTCCTTCCATTTCAACAGCTTTTGCCTCAAAAGCTTTTCCAAGATTAACAACTTTTTCTTTATCAGCAATAAATTGATCTCCAGAAATAACAGTTCCAATATGAACTTTATCCTCTCCTAAAACTTTAACAGCAGATTTTTTAGCAACCTCAACTAAATCTTTATCAGCATAGAAGAATGGAGACTCCTCTTCATCAATAAGTCCTAGTGGACAACCAAAAGCTGTAAGGTCAAAGTCATGCTGAGCTAACTTATCAGAGATAACTAAGTCTAAAACATTTAGACTATGATCAACAGCCCCAGCAATACCAGTGAATATAATTTTGTTAACTCCATACTCTCTAATAGCGATATCAGTTCCAACTGCAGAATTTACTTTTCCAATTCCAGTTCTAAAAAGAACGACATCTTTATTTTGAAGTTTTCCTTGGTAGAAAGTTATTTTTCCTATTTTTTTAGAAGTTATATCAGTCATAGATTTTTTTAAAAGATCTATTTCAGAATCCATAGCTCCTATAATTCCAATTTTAGATGTTTCTTTTGTACTAGTTGCTCCAAAAGAGTTTGCTCCCATAAGTAGTAAAAATAATCCACTTAAAGAAAATAATTTTAATGATTTTTTCAATTTCTCATCTCCTTAATAAAAAATTTTATAGTATACTATGTTTTGACATAGTTTTTAATATGGTTATATTTCTTTACAATATAAATTTATATCAGTACCATCAATAAGAGTTAAAATGTACCAATTATAATTTTCAAAAAGTCCACTTCTCCCTGCATTTTGAAATCCAATAATACAGTCACTATTAAATATCTCTTCAAAAACTTCTTTTGTAACGCACTCAGTATCTAAAGCTAAAATTTCTTCTTTTGTCATAGTTACTCCTTATTCAATATTTTTAAATCCTTCTCCAAGAACCTCAGAAATATCACTTATAAAAATAAAAGCATTCTTATCGATATTTCTAACAATTTTTTTTATAGTGGTAACTTCATACCTGCTGACTAAACATTGTACAATTTCTTTAGGATCTCCTTGATAACCACCTTTAGCACAAATAAGAGTTGTACCTCTATCAAGTTCTTTCATAATAGCCTCTTTTATTTCAAAACTTTTTTCTGAGATGATACTTACAGATTTTGAAGAATTAAAACCATCTTGAATAACATCAATAACTTTTGATGAGGTAAATAATCCCACAAGAGTATACATAAAAATCTCTTTTCCAAAAAGAAAACCTAAAAGAGAAAGAACAATTGTGTCTAAAATTAAAAATCCCTTTCCTATTGGAAGATTAAAATATTTATTTAAAATTTTTATTAAGATATCGGCTCCGCCACTAGAACCACCAGCAACAAAGATAAGGCTCAAACCTATTCCAATTAAAACTCCTCCAAAAAGAGAGGCCATTATTTTATCATTCATAGGTCCAAGATAATTCTTTAAAATTTTAAAAGCGATAGAAGTTGCCAAAGTTCCATAAAAAGTTTTTATAATAAATTTTCCGCCAATTAATTTATATCCGATAAAAATTAAAGGAATATTTAAACAAGCATAAGTAACTCCAATATCAAATTTAAATAGAAAATATAAAATAGTGGCAATACCAGCTATACCACCATCGGCCATTTGGTTGGCCACAAAAAAATAGTTTACTCCAAAGGCATAGATAAAAGCTCCAATAGTTATAAGAAGTATATCTTTAAATACATCTTTATAACTGACATCTGAAAATAAATTTTTTGTATATTTTTTCATAATTATTCAACCTCGATTATTATCTTAGTACCAAATTAATTATAATCTATTTTTTTTAAATTAGCAAGTTGAATGAAAAATAATATAAAAAATTCTTGACAAAAATATTAATAAGTGTTAACATTACATTATGAAATTATTAGCACTCTACTTGATAGAGTGCTAAAATATAGAAGGGGGATTTTTAAAATGAGTATAAAACCTATTGGAGAGAGAGTTGTTGCAAAAGCAATTAAAGCAGAGGAAAAGACAGCAGGTGGAATTATTTTAACAACTTCTTCTGTGAAATTAAATCCAAATACTGTTGAAGTTGTAGCTGTGGGACTTGGAGAAAAAGTAACAAAAGAGATAAAAGTAGGGGATAAAATAATTTTTACAGGATATTCCGCTACTAAAGTACAAGATAATAATGAAGAATTTTTAATAATTGATTTTGAAAATATATTAGGAAAAGTAGAGTAGTTTAGGAGGCAAAAAATGTCTAAGATTTTATTATTTGATGAAACAGCTAGAAAAAAATTAGAAAAAGGTGTAGATACCTTAGCAAATGCAGTTAAAATTACTTTAGGACCTAAAGGAAGAAATGTAATATTAGATAGAGAATTCGGATCTCCATTAATTACAAACGATGGAGTTTCTATTGCAAGAGAGATAACTTTAGAAGATCCTTTTGAAAATATGGGAGCAAAACTTATAAAAGAAGTAGCAACTAAAGCAAATGATGTGGCAGGAGATGGAACTACAACTGCTACAATATTGGCTCAAGCTATTGTAAAAGAGGGATTAAAAATAGTTAGTGCCGGTGCTAATCCTATGTTTGTAAAAAAAGGGATTGAGAAGGCAGTAGAAAAAGTTATTGAAAAATTAAGAGAAAAATCTAAAAAAGTAGAGTCAAACTCAGAGATAGAACAAGTTGCATCAATATCTGCTGGAGATAAAGAGATCGGAAAATTAATAGCTGAGGCTATGTCAAAGGTAGGAGAAACTGGAGTTATTACAGTTGAAGAAGCTCGTTCTTTTGAAACTTCATTGGAGATAGTTGAAGGAATGCAATTTGATAAGGGATATGTTTCACCATATATGGCAGATCCTACAAGAATGGAAGCTAATATGGAGAATCCTTTTATATTAATAACAGATAAAAAAATAACAAATATCCAAGAACTATTGCCTATTTTGGAAAAAGTTGTAAAAACATCAAAGCCACTTTTATTAATAGCTGATGAATTAGAAGGGGAAGCTCTAACAACTTTAGTAGTAAACTGTATTCGTGGAACATTAAATGTTGTGGCAGTAAAAGCTCCAGCCTTTGGAGATAGAAGAAAAGCTATCCTTGAAGATATAGCAGTTTTAACAGGAGCAACTGTAATATCAGAAGAGAGAGGAATGAAATTAGAAGAAACTACTCTCCAAATGCTAGGAAGTGCTAAAAAAGTAAAAGTAAATAAAGATAGTACAACAATAGTTGATGGATTAGGAGATAAAGAACAAATAAAAGAAAGAATAGCTCAAATAAAATCTCAATTAGAAAATACAACTTCTGATTATGATAAAGAAAAAATGCAGGAAAGAATAGCTAAAATTTCTGGTGGAGTAGCAGTTATTAAGGTTGGAGCTGTTACAGAAACAGAGATGAAAGACAAAAAATTAAGAATAGAGGATGCTTTAAATGCTACAAGAGCAGCAGTTGAAGAAGGAATAGTTCCTGGTGGTGGAGTAGCACTTGTTGAAATAGCAAAATCTATTGAAGATTTCAAACTTGAAGGAGAAGAGGGAATGGGGGTAGAAATTGTAAAAAAAGCTCTACTTTCACCAATAAAACAAATAGCAATAAATGCAGGTCTTGATGGAGGAGTTGTAGTAGAAAAGGTAAAAGGCCTTCAAGATGGATTTGGATTAAACGCCTCAACTGAGCAGTATGTAGATATGGTAAGTGAGGGAATAATAGATCCAACTAAAGTAACAAGATCAGCAGTACAAAACGCAGCATCAATAGCATCTTTAATACTTACAACAGAGGTGCTTATAGCGGATAAAAAAGAGGAAAAAGCAAATATTCCTCAACAACAAATGTCAGAAATGATGTAAAATCATAAAACAATAAAATTTTAATAAGAAACAGAAAATATATTGATAAAAACTTTCAAAAACAAAAAACTTTCACTAATAGAGGATAGAAATACTATCCTCTATTTTTATTTTAAATAAAAAATGAGCCTTAAAAAAGACTCATTATTTATCTTAGATCTCTTTAAAAATTTTATCAATTTTTTTAAGTAGATTAACAACCATTTTTTGTTTTTCTAAAGGAAGCTTATTAAAATTTTCTTTTTTAGGAAAATGATTTACAAAATTATTAATATCATAATTTAAAATATCATTATCTTCTAGGATAATAGCTTTCTTCTCGGAAAAAATTTCCTCTAAGTAATCAATTGAATTATCTTTTTCTAAATTTTCAATGATCTCCTTAGGGTTAGGAGTTTTACAGATTTTATCAATCTTAGCATAAGCTAATTTTGCAATTGTTTCTTTAGAAAAATCATTTGAACAAAGAGAATATAGTTTATAACGGTTTCTATGTCTAAGAGCTGTCATTTTATTATATCCATTTAATTCAAGCCATTTTACATAACAACCAGTATATCTATTTCCACTTAATTTTAGTTCGACTTCAGTAAATATTTTTCCTAAAGTAAGAGAAGTTTGAGCTTGTAAATTTAAAACCTCTAAAGATTTTTCTTTTAAAAAATCATTAACTTCATTATCAAGAGTTAATTTAAATACATCTTCATTTATATTTTTTATTAAAAAGTTATTTTTTCCTTTTACTATTTTCTCTTCAACTTTTTTTTGTTTACGAGAGTTTAATAAATCTTTTAATTTTTCATCAATCTTTTTTTCCATTATTATTCACCTAGTTCAATCATTATATCAGCTAAAGTTTTTCTTGCATCATCTAAAAGTTTTGATTTAGTTTCCCAAATAGTTTTACCATTTCCTAAAAGATTTTCAACTTGAGAAAGCTCTCTTATAGGTTCTGGGAAAAGAATATCAGTATCTCTTAAAAGATTTTTTAATTTTTCAAGATTTTCATTTTGAGTTACAGTACTTCTATATTTATTAGGAATAACAGCTAGGATTTTTTCAATTCCAGCTTCTTCAATAACATTTGCTACCCCTTCAATAGTAGCTCTGTCACAAAATACAGGAATAATAATTTTATCAGAGCATCTTACAAACTCAGAATCTATTTTTAAAAGAGGCATACTATCAATAAGAATATAATCATATTCCTCTCTCATTCTATCTAAAAATGGTTCTAATTTTTTAGAGAACACAGAAGAAAATTTACTGTTTTCAAGAGGTATAAAATAAAGATTATCTCTAAGTTTTATAAGTTCTCCTTTTTTACCTCTTACCCAAACTTTTAATCCATTTTTAAAAGATGGAACTTCACCATCTTTAAATGTATAGTGTAAAATATTATTTTGAGAGTCAGAAGTAAGAATCAATACTTTTTTTCCAATAGAAGCAAGTCCAGCCCCAAGTTGTACAGTTAAGAAAGTTTTTCCAACTCCACCTTTATTAACTTTTATAATTATAACTTTTCCTTTATTGTTATCCATAATGTACTCCTATAAAAAATAATTTTATCAATCTATTGTATCACAAATGGTAAGAAAAGTTTATATAAAAATATTTTTTATGAAATAAGACTTGATTTAATTTAATTTTCATAATATAATCTTACAGTATTAAGCAAAAGAAAAATAAAGTGATAGATTTAAAATAGATTGTTTAAATAAAAATCCTTTTGACAAGTTTACAAAAGAATTTTTAAAAATAAAAAGGAGGAAGTATTTAATATCAAAAATGTATGGATATATTTAAGTTAAAAAATATTATCTTTTCTTAGGGGGCTTTTTTAAGCTTACGAGTAGTTAAGTGATTAATATAAAAAAATTACGATAGGTGGTAATATTTTTGTATGTTTTAAATCTTTTCAAGTGAAAAGAACTTAACTTTCTTTATTTCGATAAAAGTTATTAGATTAAAGAGTTCTATAACTTAAGTCACGAGAATAAAAATAAAGAACTTAAGAAAAATTATTTTGTACTCCGAGAAGTCTGCTGGGTAGCTTTTAGAGTAGTGGACAGTTATCTTATACATTTAAGTTTTTTTGTTGTATCAAAAAATATTAAATACGAAAGTTATGAAAAAAAGATTTTTGGCGTTTTTGATGGTTTTATTTTTATTTGTTAGTTGTGGAGAAAAAGAGAGCAAAGATAATACTTCTTTGAAAAACAAAGTAGTAGTAAAAATTTCAGCTGACCCAGACTACTTAGATCCACACAAATATGTAGCAGCAGCTACTGGAGAGATAATTTTTAATATTTTTGAAGGATTAGTAAAACCTGATTCAGATGGAAGTATTAAACCAGCTTTAGCAGAGAGCTATACAGTATCAGAAGATTTTTTAACATACACTTTTAAAATTAAAAAAGGTATAAAATTTCAAAATGGGGTAGAACTTACTCCTGAATTAGTAAAAGCATCTTATGATAGATTTTTATTAAAAGATTTCCCAACTAATCTATCAACAACAGAGTTTAAAAAATTAATAAAATCTGTTGTAGTTGATGGAGATAATGTCGTATTCACATTAAACAATGTAACAGGAGAGGGAATTGCAGCATTTTTAGATGGAATAATCTATGAAGATGGGGACAAAATTTATGGAACAGGACCTTATGCTTTAGAAGAATATGTACCAGGAGAAAGAGTTACTCTTAAAAAATTTGCTGATTACTGGAATAAAGATAATGTAGGAAATGTTGAAGAAGCAGAATTTAGAGTTATTAAAGACGATCAAAGTGGAGTTATGTCTTTCCAAATGGGAGATGTTGATATTATTCATAGAATGGGAGCAGAATATGTAAGTATGGTAGAAAACTCTGGAAATATTTTAGAGGGAGAACAAAATATGGTTCAATTATTAGCTCTAAATAATAGTGTTGCTCCATTGGATAATTTAAAAGTAAGACAAGCAATCAATTATGCTATTAATAAAAAAGAAATAATAGATGGAGCATCTTTAGGAAAAGGAGCTATCACTGGTGGAGCTGTAAGTCCTTCTGTAAAATCTATCTATAATAAAGAAACAGAAAGTTTATACAATACTGATTTAGAAAAATCTAAAGAGTTATTAAAAGAAGCTGGATATTCAAATGGATTAAAATTAGTTTTAAGAGCTCCAGCAAATTATAGAGTTCATGTAGATGCAGCTCAAATAATAAAAGAACAGTTAGCAAAAGTTGGAATTGATGTAGAAATTGAAGAGATTGAGTGGGGAACTTGGTTAAGTGATGTTTATAAAAATAGAAACTATCAAATGACAGTTATTGGATTTGAAGGAAAACCATCTCCATATGCAACTGTTGATAGATATAGAACAAAAGACCCAAGAAATATGGTTAACTTCTCAAATGAAGAGTATGATCAAATTATAGCAAAAATACCAACAGAAATAGATCAAGAAAAACAAGCACAGTTATATAGAGATGCTCAAAAAGTATTAACTGAAAATGTAGGAGCAGTATTTTTACAAGCACCAAACTATATAGTTGCTATAAATAAAAATATAGATGGATTTAAAATTTATCCATTATATGTTTTGGATTTAAGTTCTTTAGTAATAAAAAAATAAAAGGAGTTAAAAAGTGTTTTTAATAAAAAAAATTTGTACATCAATAACAACACTTTTTTTAGTAACAGTAATAAGTTTTACTATTTTAAATGTTATTCCAGGGGATCCAATTTTATCAAAACTTGGAGTAGATGCTACAAAGGAACAGATAGTTGCATTAAAAAAAGAATATGGATTAGATAAACCGAAATATATTGCTTATGTAGAATGGTTAGGAGATGATGTCAAAGGAGATATGGGACAGTCAATAAAGTATTCCACTCCTGTTAATAAACTGATATCTAAGAGAATGGGAGTTACTTTAAACCTAGCTAGTTCTGCAATGGTTATTACAATATTAGTTGGTTTTCCTCTAGGACTTTTATCAGCTATGAGAAATAAGAAAAAGGGAGATAAATTTTTATCGATATTTAATATGATAGGGATATCAGTTCCATCTTTTTGGATAGGACTTTTACTTCTTATGATATTTGGTGTATATTTAAAACTTCCCATTAAAGTAGTAAATCAATTTTTACCAGCTATAACTTTGGCAATTTCACAGATCTCGATAACTTCCATATATTTAAAAAATATTATTTTGGAAGAGATGGATAAAGATTATGTGAAAGCTGGGATAGCAAGAGGAAGAGGTAAAAATGAAGTTATAGTGACAGATGTTTTAAGAAATATTTTATTTCCTATGCTAACAATAGTATCTGGACTTTTTATAAAAATATTAGCTGGAAGTGTTATAGTTGAGAGTCTTTTTAATATACCAGGACTAGGAAGTTTAATGGTATTGGGAGTAGAAAATAGAGACTATCCAGTAGTTCAAGCTCTAGTGTTATACAGTGCAGTGGTCGTTATTGTAATAAATTTATTTACAGATTTATTATATTCATATGTAGACCCTAGAGTAAAAATTTCTTAGGGGTATAAAAATGAATAAAATTAAAAAAATAGATAAGAGGCTTTTATTTGGAGTAAGTTTCTTTTCAATATTGATATTGGCAATAATTTTAACTAAATTATTTAGTCCTTATGGAGTAACAACAATAGATGTTGAGAATAAATTAGCTAGTCCATCCTTAAATCATTTATTTGGAACTGATAAATTTGGAAGAGATATTTTTACAAGAATAATGGAAGGGGGAAAGATAGCCCTTTGTGTTGGAATCTCTTCTATAGGGATAGGACTTTCAGTGGGAAGTATTTTGGGAATGTATTCTGGCTATTCAGGTGGTTATGTAGATGAAATCATAATGAGAATAATAGATGCTTTTATGTCATTTCCAGGAATATTATTTGCTTTGATGATGATAACAGCCTTTGGCTCAGGGACTTATAATACAATATTAGTAATTGGTATAATGAACATACCTCATTTTACTCGTTTTGCTAGAGGTGAAACATTAAAAGAGAAGGAAAAAAATTATACTTTATCTGCTAAAACAAGAGGAGCATCTGATTTATGGATATTAAGACACTATATTTTTCCAAATATAAGAGGAAAATTAATAGTATCAACAGCGCTTTCTTTAGGAGTTTCAATATTAACTGAGGCATCACTAAGTTATTTAGGTTTGGGAATACAAGCTCCATACCCAAGTTGGGGTTCGATGCTTAGAGAGGCTCAGATATATTTCTTAACAGCTCCTTGGTATGCTATATTTCCAGGACTTTTTATAACTCTTACCATTTGTTCTATTAATTTAATAGGGGAATATGCAAGAGAAAAATATAATTCAAAAGGATAGGATAAAGATGAATTTATTAGAAGTAAAAAATTTAAATATATCTGTTGATTATAACGACTCTCTTTTATCTTTAGTAGAAAATTTAAATTTCAATGTAAAAAAAGGTGAAATTTTTGGAATAGTTGGAGAATCTGGTTGTGGAAAAAGTATATCTTCGAAAAGTATTATAAGAATTTTGGAAGATAGATTTCATCCAACAGGAAATATAATTTTTCAAGAGGAAAATTTATTAGAGCTAAGTGAAAAAGAGATGAAAAAAATTAGAGGAAATAAAATAAGTATGGTCTTTCAAGATGCTTTAAGTGCATTAAATCCTCTGAAAAAAATAGGTAAACAAGTGGAAGAAACTTTAAAAATTCACAAAAAAAACCTTGGTAGAGATGAAAGAAAGGAAAAAGTTTTAGAAATTTTAAAAGAGTGTGATATATATAAACCGGAAGAAGCTATTGAAAAATTTCCTCACGAACTTTCAGGTGGACAAAGACAAAGAGTAATGATAGCTATGGCTGTTATTTGTGAGCCGGATCTGATAATTTGTGATGAGTCAACAACAGCTCTGGATTTAAGAACTCAACTTAGAGTAATAAAACTTTTAAAAAAATTAAACAAAGAAAAAAATATGGCAATAATTTTTGTTTCTCATGATATAGCTCTTATAGAATCTATTTGTGATAGAGTTATGGTAATGTATGGGGGAAGAAGTGTGGAGATTTTAGAAGGAAGTCTTAAAAATGCTAAACACCCTTATACAAGAGCCCTTTATAGTATGCTTTTTAGTATGGATGATAAAAATAGAATGTTACCATATGTACCTGGTACAGTGATTTCTCCCCTTGTAAGAAAAAGAGAAAAATGTTATTTTGGTGACAGATGTAAGTATTACAATAATTGTAAAGAAAATGATTTGGTTGAGGTAGAAAAAAATCATTTTGTAGCTTGTGAAAAGGTGATAGAAGATGTTGCTAGAAATAAAAAATCTTAATAAGTATTATGGTGAAAAACATGTGCTGAAAAATATATCTTTTTCAATAGAAGAGGGAGAAGTTTATGGACTTGTAGGGGAGTCTGGTTGTGGAAAATCTACAACAGCAAGAGTTTTAACAGGACTTACTCCAGCTAAAAGTGGCGAGATAATTTTTCAAGGAAAGAGAGTGGACTGTAAAAAAATAAGTGGTTTTAGAGATATACAAATGGTATTTCAAGACCCGAACTCATCTCTTAATCCTATGAAAAAAATAAAATGGATATTGGAAGAGCCTTTTAAAATTAATAAAATAAAGTCTGTTAATGTAGATGAAAAAATAAAAGAGATGTTGACAATAGCAAATTTAAATGAGGATATTTTAGGAAAGTATCCTTATGAATTAAGTGGTGGACAAAAACAAAGAATAGCTATAATCCTTGCACTGCTTTCAAATCCAAAGCTATTAATAGCTGATGAGGCTGTTTCATCTCTAGATTTATCTGGACAGGCTAGTATTTTAAATTTCTTTAAAAAACTACAAGTTGAATTAAAAGTTTCATATCTTTTTATATCTCATGATTTAAGAGTTGTTTATCATATGTGTGATAAGATAGGGGTTATGAGAAATGGTGAAATTGTAGAAGAGGGGACACCAGAGGAGATATATAGAAATCCAAAACATGAATATACGAAGGCTTTATTAAAAGCGCTTCCAGGTTCTTATGAATTTGAAAAAGAACTAGAAAATATATAGAAAAATAAAAGGGGGTTGTTGTAAATTGATATTTTTTTTATTAATTTCCTCAACTCCTTTTATTTTAGAGAAAAAATAGAAATTATTTTTATATGACAAGTTGATTTAAATAAAAAATGCTGAAAAGAAATTTTTCTTTTCAGCACTTTTATATGAACTTTTAAAAATGCATCAGCCATTTTATTTTTACTCACAGTAAGTTTCAATGATATTATTTGTAGCTCTATCAAATAACATTTTAATTTGTTCTTCTAAAATTCTAGCTGTTGAAAGAGGGGGAAGACTATTTATATTAAAGTATTTAACATTTGTAATATCAAAAGTTGTTTTTAAGTTTCCTTCTAATTTTTTACACAAGAATACTATCTTATATGTATAGAAAGGCTCACTAGGGTGGTTGTAGAATTTTTTATCCAAGATAGCAAGAACTCTAACAACTTCAACATCAAGTCCAGTTTCCTCTTTCATTTCTTTAACCATAACTTCTTTAGGAGAAAATCCAATATCGCACCATCCACCAGGGATAGACCATTTACCAGGATCAAGTTTTTCTTCTACCATAAGAATTTCATCATTTTCATTAAGTAATAATCCACGAACTTCAACCTTAGGTGTAGGATACTCTTTTATAGGTAAATAAAAATTATGTAGTTTTTCAAGGGAGATATTTTCATCAGTCAAAATATCTAAAATTCTTAAATTTATCTCTTTAAGTTCTCTATATCTTTCATCATCATATCCATTATGGGCATAAAGAATACCTAAATCACTAAGAGTTAGATTTCTTTTTACCAGATTGATTAATTCTAATAATGTTTTATTTTCCATATCTATCACCTATCTTATAAATTTATAATTTTCTTCAAAGTCTTTTATAAATAAATCTACATTCTCCTCTTTAGTAGCCCAAGAAGTAACAAATCTTACAACGGAATGCTTATCATCATATTTTTCTATAAAGCTAAACTTATATTTTTTTTCAATCTCTTCAATCATCTTGTTTGAAAAAATTAAGAAAAGTTGATTTGTATAAGAATCAGTGATAAGTTTTATATTATTTTTAACAAAAACTTCTTTTAATTTAAGAGCCATTTTATTTGCATGTTCTCCACACTTAATATAAAGATTATCTGTAAATAGTTCGTTGAATTGAATTCCTAAAAGTCTTCCTTTAGCAAGTAAAGCTCCTCTTAATTTAATACTAAATTGAAAACCATCTATTAAAGTTTTATTAAAGAAAACAACAGCTTCTCCAAATAAAGCTCCTGATTTTGTTCCACCAATATAAAGAGCATCACATAAATTTTTGTAATCAGATAAATTTATATCATTTTTTATAGATGCTAAAGCAGAAGAAAGTCTAGCTCCATCAATATAAAAATATAAGTTTTTCTTTTTACAAAAAGAATAAATTTCTTCTAATTCTTTTTTTGTATATAGAGCTCCAATCTCATTTGGATTTGAAATATAAACCATCTTAGGTTGAACCATATGAGCATCAGTATGAATATCTAAAATATTTTGAATAAGTTCTGGAGTTAATTTTCCATCAATCCCTTTAGCTGTTAAAACTTTATGCCCACTTCCTTCAATAGCTCCTGTTTCATGGACATTTATATGCCCTATATCAGAAGAGATAACAGCCTGATAAGGTTTTAATATGTGAGAGATAACAACTAAATTTGTTTGTGTCCCCCCAACTAAAAATCTGATGTGGCAATCTTCACAATCTAGAGATTTTTTAATTTTTTCATAAGCTTTAAGAGTGTAAATATCTTCTCCATAGCCGTCTGTTTGTTCTAAGTTTGTTGTGGTTAAAGCTTGAATAATATTTGAATGAGCCCCTTCGCTATAATCATTATTAAAACTTATCATAGTAATCCTCCTCAATTTTTTTATTTTATTGTCTAAAATATTTAATTTATTTTTTAACTTTTAAAGACTAAATATAAAAAATTATAATTATCAATCTCTTTAGGATAGTTAAATCATAGTAGTTATTTAATAAAAAAATTATATCATTATTTAATTTTTATTTCAAAGAAAAACAAATAATTTTAATAAAAAATAAAAAAAGCAAAAGAAAAGGTTGACAAAATAGAATTAATTTGCTATCATTACTTAAAATAAAAAAATTAGTATTTAGGAGATAAAAAAATGGTATTCAAAATCAGGCAAGAAAGGAATAGAATTAATTAACGAATTTAATATCGTTTCTTTGAGCTTGTCTAAAAATATCCTTTTTTCTTTGTAAAGATTAGAAACCCTGTAAAGAGGGTTTTTATGAGCATAGATTTTGTAATAATTTTTATTACTAGAGAGATGTTGAGGCTTAGTTTCAGAGGAAATTAAGCTTTTTTTATTACTTGTTTAAAATTTAATTATATATAAAGATTACTAGGAGGGAAAATGTTAGATTATTTAAACACATTACAGGAAATTTTTATTGGGGGAGAAAGATATAAGTATATATTACAAGGACTTTCTTTTTCTGTGGGGGTGACATTATTTTCAGCAATATTAGGAATAATATTGGGAGTTTTATTAGCTATTATGAGAATTTCAGATTTTCGTCCATTTAAAAATAGTAAAAATGAAAAATGGAGAAACTGCAATCCGTTATCTGATATTTCTATTGTATACACAGATTTAATAAGAGGAACACCAGCAGTTGTACAACTTATGATATTAGCAAATATAATTTTTGCAGGATTTAGAGATATGCCAGCATTTTTAACAGCAGGAATAGCTTTTGGAATTAACTCAGGTGCTTATGTTTGTGAGATTATAAGAGCAGGAATCGAAGGACTTGATAAAGGGCAAATGGAAGCAGCAAGAGCTTTAGGAATGCCATATTCACTAGCTATGAAGGAGATAATTATTCCTCAAGCTGTAAGAAAAATTTTACCAGCACTTGTAAGTGAATTTATTACATTATTAAAAGAAACTTCGATAGTTGGATTTATTGGAGGGGTAGATTTATTACGTTCAGCAAATATAATCACAAGCCAAACTTATAGAGGTGTAGAACCATTATTAGCAGTTGGTTTAATATATTTAATAATGACAGGAATATTTACTAAATTTATGAGAAAAGTTGAAAAGGGGTTGAAAAATGATTAAGGTTGAGCATTTATATAAAAATTATGGAAAAGTGGAAGTATTAAAAGATATTTCAGTTGAGATAAAAAAAGGGGAAGTTATAGCAGTAATAGGACCATCAGGAAGTGGAAAATCAACTTTTTTAAGATGTCTTAATAAACTTGAAGAGCCTACAAAAGGAAATATATATATCAATGAGAAAAATTTAATGGATGAGAGTACAAATATAAATAAGATAAGAGAAAATGTGGGAATGGTTTTCCAACATTTTAATCTTTTCCCACATAAAACAGTTTTAGAAAATTTAACAATAGCACCATTAAAAGTAAAAAATGCAAATTTAGATGAAATTAACAAAAAAGCTATAAAGCTTTTAGAAAAGGTTGGACTTGCAAATAAAGCAGATGCTTATCCAGATCAATTATCTGGAGGACAAAAACAAAGAATAGCAATAGCAAGAGCCCTTGCTATGGATCCAGAAGTAATACTTTTTGATGAACCTACATCAGCTCTTGATCCAGAAATGATAAAAGAAGTTTTAGATGTTATGAAGGATCTAGCTGAAGAGGGAATGACAATGATAATAGTAACTCACGAAATGGGATTTGCTAAAAATGTTGCAGATAGAGTTTTCTTTATGGATAGAGGAAATATTTTAGAGGATGACTCGCCAGAGGTTATATTTAATAATCCAAAACATGAAAGAACAAAAGAATTTTTAAATAAAGTTTTAAATCGTTAGTAATATAATAATTATAAATGGAGGTAATTTTATGAAAAAAGTTTTTAAGGTATGTGGAATTTTATTAGCAATGTTTATGTTTGTGGCTTGTGGAAAAGAGGAGAAAAAAGTTTTATATGTGGGAACAAATGCTGAGTTTCCTCCTTTTGAATATTTGGAGAAAGATCAAATGGTTGGGTTTGATATAGACTTTATAAATGCTTTAGGAAAAGAATTAGGAAAAGAGATAGTTATGAAAGATATGAGTTTTGATGGACTTTTACCAGCATTACAATCTAAAAAAGTTGATATAGTTATAGCTGGAATGACAGCAAGTGAGGAAAGAAAAAATGCTGTTAACTTCTCTGAACCTTATTATTCAGCAAATCAAGTAATTGTATTAAATGAAAATAATACAGATATTAAAGATTTTGAAGATTTAAAAGATAAAAAAATAGGGGTTATGCTAGGATTTACTGGAGATTTAGTTATTACAGAGATGGGGCTTCCTTCAGAAAAATTCAGTGCTGCTTATGCAGGAATAATGGCATTACAAAATGGTAAATTAGATGCAGTAGTTTTAGATTCTGAAACAGCTACAAGCTATGTAAAAAATAATAAAGGGTTAAAATTAGCTGAAGGAAAAGGTGAATCTGAAGATTATGCAATAGCAATAAGAAAAGATGATAAACAATTATTAGAAGATATAAATAAAGCTATTGTTACTTTAAAATCAAATGGAGAATTTGATAAAATATTAAAAAAATATTTTAACTAGAAATTAATAAATAAAAAATGCTGATATTTTAGTGTGCTGCACCCCTTTTCTTAGTTGTCTAAGATTTTGGGTGCAGTACAATTTTAGTCAGCATTTTTTATTTTCTCAAGAAATTTATATTTTATTTTTCCAAAGGTTTTATAAAAATTTGAACCCAATAGAAATCTCCGTTTTTATCCAATCCCTGAGCAACACCTAAATGTGTGAATTTAGGATTTAGAATATTAGCTCTATGTCCCTTTGAATTCATCCAAAGCTTCATTGTTTCTTCTGGAGTTTTTGTTTTTTTAGCAAGATTTTCTCCAGCAGTGGAGTAAGAAATTTTATTATCTTTTATAAAATCCCCGAAAGAACGATAACCTCCAGCTAGGTGATTAAGTTTTCCCTCTCTGATAACAAGTTTAATTTTACGTTGAGCAACTTTATTTAAATTTTTATCAAGAGTAAGAGGGGCAATTCCAACTTTTTCCCTTTCGATGTTTACAAGATTAAGAATTTCTTTTTCAAAGTTTTGATTTTTTGAAAAAGTTAAAGAAAAATTAAGCGTAAAAATAATAAAAAATATAAAAAGTGATTTTATTTTTTTCATTAAAGTCCTCCTTAAAAAAATATAAAAAAATCCCTATATCTTTTGAGATAAAGGGATCTGAAATTATTATATCATTAAAATAAAAAAATAGAAATTATTTTTTAATAAATTCTAAGTGGTAAAAATTCTCTACAAAAATTTTATTTAAAACATTTGCAGTAGAACCATGGGAAGATATTAAAATAATTAATAGTACTGATATAAAAATATAGTATGAACTGTATTAAAAGTTGAAAGAGTAAAAAAAATAAAAGTAAAGAAAAAATACTTGACAAACTTTTGAAAAACTTATATAATAGTTTGGTGATATACATGGAATTAAAAGAAATGATTGAAATAGGAATTCTATTGGATTATTATAAAGAACTTTTAACAGAAAAACAAAGTAAGTATTTGATAGAATACTTTGAAGAGGATTTATCACTTACAGAGATAGCAGAAAATTATGGAATTAGTAGACAGGCTGTATATGATAATGTTAAAAGAGGAATAAAAATATTAAGAAATTATGAAGAAAAGTTAAAATTTTACGAAAGAGATAAAGAACTTCGTAAAGAGCTTTTAGAACTAAAGGAAAACTTTAGAATAGAAAAACTTGATGAAATTATAGAAAAATTAAGTTAGGAGAGAATATGTTAGAAAATTTAGGAAATAGATTTCAAAGTATATTCAAAAAAGTAAGAGGGCAAGGAAAATTAACTGAAAGTAATATTAAAGAAGCATTAAAAGAAGTTAAGATGTCTTTGTTAGAGGCTGACGTTAACTATAAAGTTGTAAAAGATTTTATAGGGAAGATACAAGAGAAAGCTATTGGGACAGAAGTTTTAATAGGAGTTAATCCAGGACAACAATTTATAAAAATTGTTAATGATGAACTTGTTGAGCTTTTAGGTGGAACAAACTCAAGACTTACAAAGGGAGTTAAAAATCCTACTGTAATAATGCTTGCAGGTCTTCAAGGAGCCGGAAAAACAACTTTTGCAGCAAAACTTGCTAATAAATTAAAAAAGGATGGAGAGAGACCATACTTAGTTGCAGCTGACGTTTACAGACCAGCAGCTATGAAACAATTAGAAGTTTTAGCTAATCAAATAAATGTTCCAGCTTATATAGATGAAACAAATAAAGATGCAGTTGATATTTGTAGAAGAGCTTGGGCTAATGCAAAATCCCAAGACTATACATATATGATAATAGATACGGCGGGAAGATTACACGTAGACGAAAGTTTAATGGAAGAACTTGCTGAGATTAAAAAAGTAGTAAGACCACAAGAGATTTTATTAGTTGTGGATGCTATGATAGGACAAGATGCTGTTAATTTAGCAAAAAATTTCAATGATAAAATAAGTATAGATGGAGTTGTTCTTACAAAATTTGATGGAGACACAAGAGGTGGAGCTGCACTTTCTATAAAAGCTGTCGTTGGAAAACCAATAAAATTTGTTGGAGTAGGAGAAAAAATTGGAGACTTAGAACTTTTCCACCCAGAAAGATTAGCTTCAAGAATCTTAGGAATGGGAGACGTTGTTTCTTTAGTTGAGAAAGCTCAAGAAAGTATAAGTGCTGATGATGTGAAATCTCTTGAAGAAAAAATCAAGACACAAAAATTTGATTTAGAAGATTTCTTAAAACAACTACAAACAATAAAAAGAATGGGACCTCTAGGAAGTATATTAAAAATGATTCCTGGAATGGGAGATATTGGAGATTTAGCTCCTGCTGAAAAAGAAATGAAAAAAGTAGAAGCAATTATCCAATCAATGACAAAACTAGAAAGAAAAAAACCTGAAATCCTTAAAGCTGAAAGAAAACAAAGAATAGCTAAGGGAAGCGGAACAGATGTATCTGATGTTAATAAACTTTTAAAACAGTTTGAACAGATGAAGGGTATGATGAAAATGTTAAGCTCTGGAAAGATGCCTAATTTTGGAGCAGGATTTCCAAAAATGCCAATGGGAAAAAATGGAAAAAGATTTTTTTAAAAAATTATAAAAAATAAAATTAAAATATAGAAATTACAAGGAGAAGTGATTAAATGTTAAAATTAAGACTAACTAGATTAGGAAGCAAAAAGAACCCAGTTTACAGATTAGCTGCTATGGAAAACTTATCAAAAAGAGATGGTAAAGCAGTAGCTTACTTAGGAAACTACTATCCATTAGAAGATTCTAAAGTAGAATTAAAAGAAGAAGAAATCTTAACTTTCTTAAAAAATGGAGCACAACCTACAAGAACTGTAAAATCTTTATTAGTTAAAGCTGGAGTTTGGGCAAAATTTGAAGAATTAAAAAAATAGTTTCAAATTCAAAAAATTTGAATTAAATTAAGGCAGCCTTAAGGTTGCCTTTTTTTATAAAAGCACAAGATAGAAATTTAAAAGAAAATATGCTATAATTATAAAAGTTTATTAAAGTATATTATGGAGGAAAGAATGGAAAAAATTTTCGATATTATTAGTAAAGAACTTAATATAAAAGTCCCTCAAATAGAAAATACAGTAAAACTTTTAGATGAAGGAGCAACAGTACCTTTTATATCTAGATATAGAAAGGAAGTTACTGGAAACCTTGATGAGAATCAAATAGGAGATATTTTAAAATCAATTACTTACTTAAGAAATCTTGAAAAAAGAAAAGAGGAAGTAATTGGTCTTATTGAAGAGCAGGGAAAGCTAACAGAAGAGTTAAGAAAAAGTATAATGGATTCTTCAAAACTTCAAGAGGTTGAAGATTTATATCTACCTTATAAAAAAAGAAGAAAAACAAAAGCTGATATTGCTATTGAAAAAGGATTGGAACCATTAGCCCAATTTGTTTATTTAACGAAAGATCTTACTCAAATAGAAAAAGAGGCTACAAAATATATAACTGAAGAGGTAACTTCTATAACTGAAGCTATAGAAGGAGCAAAATTAATAATAGCTCAAGGAATATCAGAAAATGCTAGTTACAGAGAAGAGATAAGAAATATATTATTAAAAGACGGAATTATAACTTCTAAAAATACTAAAAAATCTGCTGAACTTGATGAGAAAAAAGTTTATGGAGATTATTATGAGTATAGTGAAAATATAAAAACAATATTATCTCATAGAATATTAGCTTTAAATAGAGGAGA
The DNA here is from genome assembly GCF_029258315.1 of Fusobacterium sp. GTDB lineage: Bacteria > Fusobacteriota > Fusobacteriia > Fusobacteriales > Fusobacteriaceae > Fusobacterium_B. Next base: position 21,749 of record NZ_JARHZE010000041.1, read on the forward strand.
AAAAGAGGACATACTAAATGTTTCAATAAAAGTTGATGACATTGTAAGAGAAAGAATAGAAAATAGTATTCTTAAAAAAGAATTTAACAATTTAGAAATAAAAGAATTCCTTTTAGAAATAATAGTTGATTCATTAGATAGATTAATACTTCCTTCTATTGAAAGAGAAGTAAGAAATATTTTAACTGATAAAAGTGAAGAAGAAGCTATTAATATATTTAAAGAAAATTTAAAAAATTTATTATTACAACCACCATTAAAAGAGAAAAATGTTTTGGGACTTGATCCAGGGTATAGAACAGGGTGTAAGGTAGCTGTTGTAGATAAAAATGGTTTTTATGTAACTAACGATGTGTTCCATCTTGTCGAAGGAATGGATAGTCCAAAACAATTGGAAATATCTCGTGAGAAACTTTTAAAATATTTAGATAAATATGAGATAGATATAGTTTCAATAGGAAATGGAACTGCTTCAAGAGAAACAGAAAGTTTTGTTGCTAATGTTATAAAAGAAAATAGCAAAAAAGCTAAGTATGTTATAACAAATGAAGCTGGGGCATCAGTTTATTCGGCATCAAAGTTGGCTAATGAAGAATTTCCAGATTTAGATGTTACAGTTAGAGGAGCTATATCAATAGCTAGAAGAATACAAGATCCATTAGGAGAACTTGTTAAAATAGACCCTAAATCAATAGGTGTTGGAATGTATCAACACGATGTAGATCAAAAAAGATTAGCTGAATCTCTAGAAGAAGTTATAGCTTCTGTTGTAAATAGTGTTGGTATAAATGTCAATACAGCTTCTTGGGCATTATTAGAACATGTTTCTGGTGTTAAGAAAAATATAGCTAAAAATATAGTAGAATACAGAAAAGAAAATGGAAATTTTAAAAATAGAAAGTCACTATTAAAAGTTAAAGGTTTAGGAAATAAAGCTTATGAACAAATGGCAGGATTTTTAATAATAGAGGATGGAGAAAATGTATTGGATAATACAATAATTCACCCAGAGTCATATGGCATAGCTGAAGAAATTTTAGAGAAAAACAATATTTCTTTAAAAGAGTATAAAGAAAATTTAGCGGATAGTAGAGAAAAGTTGAAAGTTTTTAAATATGAGAATTTTGCTAATGAAAAAGGTTATGGAAAAGAAACTGTAAAAGATATATATGAGGCTCTAATAAGAGATAGAAGAGACCCTAGAGATGAATTAGAAAGACCTCTTTTAAAATCAGATATATTAAAAATGGAAAATTTACAAATAGGAATGGAATTAGAAGGAACAGTAAGAAATGTTGTAAAATTTGGAGCTTTTGTTGATATTGGATTAAAAAATGATGCTCTTTTACACATATCTGAAATTTCTGATAAATTTATAAAAGATCCAAGTGAGGTTTTATCAGTTGGACAGATAATAAAAGTTAAGGTTAAAGAAATTGATACTGCTAGACAAAGAGTTGGCTTAACTAGAAAAACTAAGTAATGTGGTAATATTGGCAAGGAGTGAAATATGAAGATAGACAAAAGCTCAATAGTTTTTAAAATAATATTTTATACCAATATTGCTATAATTTCGTCTTCCATAGTTGTAGCTTCAATAATAACTTTTATTACTTTTCAAGATATGGAAGCTAAACTTTTAAATACGGCAAAAGAAAAAGTTTTTATTCTGGAAAAAGCTCATATGAATTATATATTTAATATGAGGGGAGATATAACTCAGATTTTATTAAAAAATGGAGACTTTTGTAGAAATTTAGAAAAAGTAAATTATGAAAGTTTTAGTCGGATATTAAAAGAAGAATTAATAAGAAATGATTTTAGAAAATACTATCAAATAGAAATAGCTCTTTTTGATAAAAAAGGAAGAATTTTAGGATATAGTGGAGATAATATTTTTGAGGATGAGTTACTTTTTACTTCTGAAGATTTTGATAGAATAATAAAAACTAAAAAATATTATACTGTAAAATCAGGAAATGAACTTTATTCTAGAATTATACTTCATAATGATATGTTTAAAGAGGAAAAAGATAATGGTTATATAGTATTATCAGTACCATTAAATAATAATATTTTAAGATATATGAGAGAATACATAGAACTTTCAAGTTCAGATAAGATTTTCATATTATCAAGCACAGATTATTTATATGGTGATTTCAAAAAGAAACCTAAAGAAAAAGTCTTTTTATTGAAAAATCAAGGTGACAATGTATATAAATATTCTTATAGAAATATAGAAATAAACGAAAAACCTTACTACATAGTTACAAGTACCTTAAATGATATTGATCAAAAAAATGTACTTGGATACTTAGGGGTAGGGATTTCTAGAGAAAATTTTTTAAAAACTAAAATTATTATTGCTATTTTTATAGGAATTATGGTATTATCTTTTGTAACAATAGCGACTACTTTTTTTAGTAAAATTTTAAAAAGTATGCTTCTACCACTTAATAAAATATCAAATGCTGCAGAAGAAATAAGCAATGGAAATTATAATACTATAATAGATTTTGACGGAATAGGTGAAGTTAAACTTTTAGAAGTATCTTTAAAGGGAATGTTAAAAAAATTAGAGGATAACCAAAGAACCTTAAAGATAAGAAATAAAAAACTAAAAGAAAACTTAAAGAAGATGAAATCGGTTGAAGAACTAATATTATCTTTAGAGACAGAAAGTGATATAAAAAATATAGTGAGAAAAATAATGAAAACTTTTGTTTCCGAAGCGGATTTAGGATTTATGAGAGGAATGTTCTTTAGATATAGTCGTGAAAAAAATGTTTTTATTGGTGAAATGTGTTTGTTGAATAATCATATAACAGAGATAAGAAACGATATATTAAAAGAAAGAAAAAATGGTTTTGAATTTCAAACTACACAGTTAGAAGATGTAATAAAATTAATAAAAATACCATTCTCGGAAGAAAATTTCATTTCTGAATCTTTTAAGAAAAAACAAAGTAATTATGTAAATGATAAGGCTTATAAATACAATTTAGGAAATGATCTTTTTAATACAATTGGACTTAAAAACTTTGTGGCAATTCCTATTTATAATATAGATTACTATTCTGGAGTTATGCTTTTTGATTATTATACTAAAGATAAAGAAATAACAGAAGAGGACATAGAGCTTATTAAAATTCTTGTTCTAAATGTTACAACTAAGTTAAAAAATAAAGTTGAAGAAAAAGAAAGAATAGAGGAAGAAAGAAATAGGACAATAAATAATATAACTGAGAGATTTTTAACAACCAGAGAAGAAGCTTTAAATAAATTGGTTAGTTTAATGCAAGAAAAAGATAATATTGACTTAGAAGAATTAGCAAATGAGATACAAGAATTTAAGTCAAAAGTTAAAAATATAAAATATTCAAATAAAATATTAAAACAATATTCAAATCCGTCTGATAGAAAAAAATTAGAACCTGTTAATATAGAACATTTTATGGTCGAAGTGATAGGTGTATTCAGAGGAATTTTAAAAGAAGATGGAAATGAAGATAAAGTAACAATAGCATCATTTATTAGTTATACAGAAGATGTTTTAGGAAATAGAGAAAGATTAAAAAGGGCTTTTTTAGAACTTTTAAAGAATTCTTATGATGCAGTTTTAGCTAACGAAAAAAGTGATAAAAAGATTACAATTATAGTAACTAGGGATAAAATTGCAAATAAAATTAAAATAGAGATTAAAGATAATGGAATAGGGATGGATGAGGAGCAATTAAAATATATTTCTCAACCATTTATGACCTATAAAGGTGACACACCAGGATTAGGAATACCTTTAGTAGAAAGAGTTATAAAAGACTGTAAAGGAGTAATTAAGTTTTATTCTAATCCTCAAAAGGGAACTGAAATAAAAATAACATTAAATATATTTAAGGAGGAGAAATAACTATGGAAGATAAGGATTATGGAAAAACACTGAATCTACCAAAAACTAGTTTTCAAATGAAAGCTAATTTACCAAACAAAGAACCATTAATGATTAAAGAGTGGTCAAAAAACAAAATATATGAAAAAAGCATCGATGAGACTAAACCTAGTTTTATATTACACGATGGACCACCATATGCAAATGGAAATATCCATATTGGACATGCATTAAACAAGGTTTTAAAAGATATAATTTTAAAATATAAAAGAGCTAGAGGATTTAATGCACCTTATGTTCCTGGATGGGATACACACGGTCTTCCAATTGAATTAAAAGTAAGTGAAGAGCTTGGAGAAAAAATGAAGACTATGTCTCCATTAGAGATAAGAGAAAAATGTACAAAATATGCTAAAAAATGGGTAGGAATCCAAAAAGAACAATTTATAAGACTTGGAATTTTAGGAGACTGGGATAATCCATATTTAACTTTAAATCCAGAGTACGAAGCAAAACAATTAGAGGTATTTGGAGAGTTATATAAAAATGGATATATCTTCAAAGGATCAAAACCAATCTACTGGTCTCCAGTAACTGAAACAGCTCTAGCTGAAGCAGAAATTGAGTACAAAGATATAAAATCTCCATCTGTTTATGTAAAAATGAAAGCAAACCAAGATGTTTTAGATAAACTTGGAATGACAGAAGAAACATATATAGTAATTTGGACAACAACTCCTTGGACTTTACCAGCAAACGTAGGAATCTGTTTAAATGCAGAATTTGAATATGGAGTTTATAAAACAGAATTAGGAAACTTAGTATTTGCTAAAGCGTTAGCTGAAAGAGCTATGGGAGAAATTGGAATAAAAGAGTGTGAGTTAATAAAAGAATTTAAAGGACAAGATTTAGAAAAACTTACATATCAACATCCATTTATCGAGAGAACAGGAACTATCATATTAGGAGAACACGTAACAGCTGATGCTGGTACAGGATGTGTTCATACAGCTCCAGGACACGGACAAGATGACTATGTAGTAGGAGTAAGATATGGTTTACCAATCCTTTCACCAATCAACTACAAAGGAATTTTAACTGAAGAGGCTGGAGAATTTGCAGGATTATTCTATGAAGAAGCAAACAAAGTTATTTGTAAAACATTATTAGAAAGAGGAATAATGTTATCATACAATGAATTTGTTCACTCATATCCACATGACTGGAGATCTAAAACTCCAATAATCGTAAGAGCAACTTCACAATGGTTCGTAAAGGCTGAAGGATCAGATTTAAGAGAGAGAGCTTTAAAAGCATTGGATAATGTTGAGTTTGTACCTGATTGGGGAAGAAACAGAATAGGTTCAATGTTAGAGAGAAGACCTGACTGGTGTATCTCTAGACAAAGAAGCTGGGGAGTACCAATTCCTGTATTCTACGTAGATGAAGAAGTTGTATTTAATCAAGAAATATTAGATAGAGTAATCGAAATAGTTAAAAAAGAAGGATCAGCAGCTTGGGTAAAATATTCAGCTGAACAATTAATCGGAGATGAATTACTAGCTAAATATGATTTAGTTGGAAAAGAAATCGTAAAAGAGAAAAATATAATGGACGTTTGGTTTGACTCTGGAGTTTCTCATAGATCTGTATTAGAAACAAGAGGAAACTTATTACGTAGACCAGCTGATTTATACTTAGAAGGATCAGACCAACACAGAGGATGGTTCCAAACTTCTTTATTAACATCAATCGGTTCAACATTTGACGCTCCTTATAAAAAAATCTTAACACATGGATTTGTTAACGATGGACAAGGAAGAAAGATGTCAAAATCAATTGGAAACACAGTTTCTCCAGATGATGTAATAAAAGTTTATGGTGCCGATATCTTAAGACTTTGGTGTGCATCTGTTGATTATAGAGACGACGTAAAAATTTCTGATAACATTTTAAAACAAATGGCCGAAGCTTACAGAAGAGTAAGAAATACAGCTAGATATATTTTAGGAAATACTTATGACTTTGATCCAACAGTAAATTCAGTTCCATATGAAGAATTAGAAGAGATTGACAAATGGGCATTACATAAATTAGAAGTACTAAAAAGAGATGTTACAGCTTGGTATGATAAATATGAGTTTTATAACTTATTCCAATCAGTTCATTACTTTGCAGGAATTGATATGTCAGCATTCTACTTAGATATAATCAAAGATAGATTATATACAGAAAAAGAAGATTCTAAAGCTAGAAGATCAGCTCAAACAGTTATGAACGAAATCTTAGTTTGCTTAGTAAAAATGATAGCTCCAATCTTATCATTTACAGCTGAAGAAATCTGGAATAGATTACCAGAACAAGATAGAGATGCTGAATCAGTTCATTTAACAAAATGGTTTGAAAATAAAGATGAGTATCTAAATGAAGAGTTAGACAAAAAATGGTCAACAGTAATCAAGTTAAGAAAATCTGTAAATAAATATTTAGAAAAAGCGAGACAAGGAGAAAATAGAATAATAGGAAATGCACTTGATGCAAAAGTAATTCTAAATACTTCTGACGCTGAATTAAAAGAATTTATAAATACTAATAAAGATTTACTTGAAATGGTATTCATCATATCTCAATTAGAATATTCAGATGTAGCAGACGAAGGATTTGTAGCAGATGATGAGATGGAATTAAAAGTAAAAGTACTTCATGCAGATGGAGTTAAATGTGATAGATGTTGGAAATATACAACAGATTTAGATGAAGAAACTTCTCTTTGTCCAAGATGTGCTGCTGTATTAAAATAAGGTAGACAACATGATATATTATATAATAGGAATAGTTAGTTTGGTCATTTTTGACCAACTAACTAAATTAAAAATAGAAAATAATCTCTTTATAGGAGATACAATACCAGTAATTTCAAATTTTTTTCATATAACTTATGTTCAAAATCGTGGAATTGCTTTTGGTGTTTTTCAAGGAAAAATAAATATTATTAGTATAGTTACCATAGTAGCTATTGTAATGCTTATTATTTATTTTTTTAAAACTTTTAAAAAATCTAATTTTTTGGAAAGACTATCTTTTATGTTTATTATAGCTGGAGCCATAGGAAATATTATAGATAGAATTTTCAGAGGATATGTAGTGGATATGTTAGATTTTAGAGGAGTTTGGGCTTATGTTTTTAACATGGCTGATGTGTATATAAATTTTGGGGTAATTTTAATCTTAATAGAAATTTTATTAAAATCAAAAAATAATAAATCTCAAAATTAAAAAATAATTATAAATAAATTGGAGGAAAAAAATGACATTTCAAGAGATAATAACAACTCTTCAAAGATATTGGGGGTCTAAAGGATGTGTTTTAGGAAATCCATATGATATTGAAACAGGAGCAGGAACTTTCAATCCAAATACATTCTTAATGGCTTTAGGACCAGAACCTTGGAAGACTGCATATGTAGAACCATCAAGAAGACCAAAAGATGGAAGATATGGAGAAAATCCTAATAGAGTATATCAACATCATCAATTTCAAGTTATAATGAAACCTTCTCCAGATAATATTCAAGAATTATACTTAGAAAGTTTAAGACTTTTAGGAATTATACCTGAAGAACATGATATAAGATTTGTTGAGGACGACTGGGAATCACCAACTTTAGGAGCTTGGGGACTTGGTTGGGAAGTATGGCTAGACGGAATGGAAATAACTCAATTTACATATTTCCAACAAGTTGGAGGACTAGAACTTGATATAGTTCCTGTTGAGATCACATATGGGTTAGAAAGAATAGCTCTTTACATTCAAAATAAATCAAATGTTTATGATTTAGATTGGACAGAAGAAGTTAAATATGGAGATATGAGATATCAATATGAATATGAAAATTCAAAATATTCTTTTGAATTAGCAAGTTTAGAATCTCACTTTAGATGGTTTGATGAGTATGAAGCAGAAGCTAAAAAAATATTAGATGCAGGATTAGTATTACCAGCATATGACTATGTTTTAAAATGTTCTCACACATTTAATGTCCTAGATTCAAGAGGGGCTATTTCTACAACAGAAAGAATGGCATATATTTTAAGAGTAAGAGAATTAGCAAAAAAATGTGCTGAAATTTATGTAGAAAATAGAAAGAACTTAGGATATCCTTTATTAAAGAAAAAAATATAATTTTAATAATTGGAAATTAAATTAGTGAAAAAGGAGAAAAAAATATGAAGTTGTTATTTGAAATAGGAATGGAAGAAAATCCAGCAAGATTTTTAGTAAATGCCTTAAATGATTTAAAAAATAATTTAACAAAAAAATTAAAAGATGAAAGAATAGATTTTGATAGTATAAAAACTTTTGGAACTCCAAGAAGATTAGTAATCTTAGTAGAGGGATTAGCTGAAAAACAAAATGACTTAAATGAGTTAAATATGGGACCAGCAAAAAGAGTTGCTTATGGTGAAGATGGAATGATTTCAAAAGCAGGTCTTGGATTTGCTAAATCTCAAGGAGTAGAAGCTAAAGATTTAGAAATAATAGATACACCAAAAGGAGAATATATAGCTGTTAGAAAATTCTCTGAAGGGGTAGCTACAAAATCTTTATTATCAGATATATTAAAAAATCTTGTATTAGAATTAGAATTCCCAAAATCAATGAAATGGGGAGATAGAAAATTCAGATTTGCAAGACCAATTCAATGGTTCTTAGCAGTTGTTGATAACGAATTAGTAAAATTTGAAATCGAAGGAATAGAAAGTGGATTAGAATCAAGAGGACATAGATTCTTTGGACAAAGATTTACTGTTTCTAGTGTAGATGATTATTTTGCTAAAATAAGAGAAAACAATGTTATCATAGATATAGAAGAAAGAAAAAGAATGATAAGAGAGATGATCGATAAGAATTGTACAGGAGAAAATGAAGTTGTATTAATTCATGAAAATCTTTTAAACGAAGTAACTAACTTAGTAGAGTATCCATATCCAATAGTTGGAACATTCAATTCAGATTTCTTAGAAGTACCTCAAGAAGTTTTAATTATATCAATGGAAGTTCACCAAAGATATTTCCCAATTTTAGATAAAAATGGAAAATTATTACCAAAATTTGTAGTTGTAAGAAATGGTATTGAGTATTCTGATAAAGTAAAAGCTGGAAATGAAAAAGTTTTATCAGCTAGACTTGCAGATGCAAGATTCTTCTATCAAGAAGACTTAAAACAACCTTTAGTAGAAAATGTTAAAAAATTAGAAACTGTTGTATTCCAAAAAGATTTAGGAACAATAGCTGCAAAAATGAGAAGAGTTTCAAAAGTTGCAGATTCTTTAATAGATACTTTAGGATATCAAGCTGAAAGAGAAGATATTCAAAGAACTATAACTCTTTGTAAAGCAGACCTTGTTACAAATATGATAAATGAAAAAGAATTTACTGAATTACAAGGATTAATGGGAGCAAACTATGCTTTAAAATCTGGAGAAAAAGAAACTGTTTCTTTAGGAATTCAAGAACATTATTTCCCTAGATTTAAAGGAGATAACTTACCAACAACTAAAGAGGGAATAGTTACAGGAATCTGTGATAGAATAGATACATTAGTAGGATGCCTAGGTGTTGGAATCCAAGTAACTGGTTCTAAAGACCCATTTGCTTTAAGAAGAGCAGCATTAGGAATAGTAAATGTTATTATAAATTCAAACTTAAATCTTTCATTAGAAGCTTTAGTTGATAAGAGTATAGAAGTTTTAAGAGAAGATGGAGTATTAAAGAAAGATGAAGCTCAACTAAAAAAAGAAGTTCTAGAATTCTTAAAACAAAGAGTAATCAATGTGTTTACAGATTTAGGATATAGAAGAGATATAATTTCTGCTGTTGTTGAAAAATCTTGGGATAATGTAATTGAAACTAAGGCTGAAATAGAAGTTTTAGGTGAAGCTGTTCAAGAGGAAAACTTCAAAAAACTTATAGGAATTATAAAAAGAGTTGGAAATATAGTTAAAGATCATAAAGACATAGCTATAAGTTCTGATTTATTTAAAGAGGATGCTGAAAAAGCATTATACTCTTATGTTGAAGATCTAGATAAAGCAACTGAAAAATTACTTTCTGAAAAAGATTATAAAGGATATTTAGGAGCAATAGTAGAGGGAGAAGAAATTATTAATAATTACTTTAATACAGTAATGATTAATGATAAAGATGAAGCTATTAAAAATAACAGATTATCTCAAATGAAGAGATTAGATGATATTTATGAAAAAATGGCTGATTTAAACTGTATAGAAGGATAAAAGGGATAGTTTATAACCTTTTAACACTTTAGGGAGAGAGCTATCACAAGATAGCTCTCTCTTATTTTTAAAATAAAATATCTTGAAAGAAAAAATGCAAGTTGTTAGTTAATATTTTTTTATTGACAAATGCTTTAAAAAATATTATAATTAAACGTTAATAGAAAAACTTATGTTAAAGGAGAAAAAATATGGGAAGATTAGTAGGTACTATTTCAAGAGGACTTCGTGCACCAATTATACATAGTGGTGACGATATAACTACTTTTACAGTAGATGCAGTTTTAGCAGCTACAAAAAGTGAAAATATAGCTTTAAGAGATAAAGATGTTGTAGCAATAACAGAATCAATTGTTGCAAGAGCACAAGGAAACTATGCTAGCATAGATGATATCGCTGCTGATGTAAAGGCTAAATATGGAGAAAATACAATAGGAGTAATGTTCCCTATTCTAAGCCGTAACAGATTTTCTGTTTGTTTAAAAGGAATTGCAAGAGGAGCTAAAAAAATAGTTTTAATGTTTAGCTACCCTTCAGACGAAGTAGGAAATCACTTTATAGATTATGATTTATTAGATGAAAAAGGGGTAAATCCTTGGACAGATGTTCTTACAGAAAAAGAATTCACTGAAAAATTTGGAAATCCAATCCACGTTTTCACTGGAGTAAATTATATCGAATACTATTCAGAATTAATCAGAGAGCAAGGAGCAGAAGTAGAAGTTATTTTTGCAAACAATCCAACAGCTATCTTAAAATATACTGACTGTGTATTAAACTGTGATATTCATACTCGTATGAGAACTAAAAAATTATTAAAAAATGCTGGAGCTAAAATAGTTTATGGAATGGACGAAATATTAACAGCATCTGTTAATGGAAGTGGATATAATGAAGCTTATGGATTATTAGGATCTAATAAAGCTACTGAAGATACAGTAAAATTATTCCCTCGTAACTGTAAAGATATAGTTGTAAAAATCCAATCTATGTTAAAAGAAGCTACAGGAAAAAATATAGAAGTTATGGTATATGGAGACGGAGCTTTCAAAGATCCAGTTGGAAAAATATGGGAACTTGCTGACCCAGTAGTATCTCCTGGATATACAGATGGATTAGAAGGAACACCAAACGAAATAAAATTAAAATACTTAGCTGATAATGATCTTGCTGATCTTAAAGGTGAAGAATTAAATAAAGCTGTTGCAGAAGCAATAAAAAGTAAAGATTCTGATTTAAAAGGACAAATGATAACTCAAGGAACTACTCCAAGAAGATTAACTGACCTTATCGGATCACTTTGTGACTTAACTTCAGGAAGTGGAGATAAAGGAACACCAATTATATTAATTCAAGGTTACTTTGATAACTACATAGATGACTAATTAAAAATTAGAGGATAATCTAAGATTATCCTCTAAAAATTTATTCAGCTTCAATATCAATTATCATTTTTTTAGCAAATAGGCTAAAGAAATTTGATTTAATATTTATTGTTTTTAAATTTTTTAAATAAGTTGGAATAAACACTTTTATTCCTTCAATTTCTTGAATATCATATTCAAGAGTTTTAGCTTCTATTTGAGTCATATCTTTTATGAATTCACCCTGAATTACATCACGACATCCAGCTCAGCCAAAGTTTAAAGATTCTCTTTTTAAAGCGATACCAATTAAATTATTTTCTTTAATATGGTTAATTATTTTTTTATTAATACTAATCTCTGCCATAATATCCTCCTTTCTTTTTTATATTATTATATCATATATAAAGAAATTTTATCAAATTTAAAATTAGGAGGGAAAGTGAAATATAAAGCAATAATAAGTGATTTAGATGGAACTCTATTAAATTCAAATCATAGAATTTCAGAATATACAAAAGAAGTTATAAAAAATATTATAAAAACTAAGGGTGTAAAATTTATAATTGCAACAGGAAGACATTATATAGATGCCTCTTGTTTTATGAAACAACTTGAATCAGAAACTTATTTAATATCTTCAAACGGAGCTAATGCTCACACAAATACTGGAAAAATTTTAACAGAACACTATCTTGAAAAAGAATATATAGATGGTATTTTAAAATTGGATATAGATAAGGATATATCAGTGAATGTTTTTACAAGTAATGGGTGGTGTGTAGATAAATTATTACCAGAATTTAAGGAATATCATAAGGATTCTGGATTTGCTCCAGAAGTTGTAGATTTTAAAAATTTTAAAAGAGATGATATTTTAAAATTTTGTTATATAGCAAGAGATCCTAAAAAGATTGAGGATTTAGAGAAAGAAATTAAAAATAATAAATTTTTAGCAGAAAATATAGAAATAACAGCATCATTGGATATTTGTTTGGAGATAATGAAAAAGAATACTACAAAAGGGAAAACTTTAAAAGAGATATTGGATGAAGAGGGAATAGATCTTTCAGAGGTTATAGCTTTTGGAGATGGATTAAATGATGCAGAGATGCTAAGTACAGTTGGAAAAGGATTGATAATGGGAAATGCTAGTGAAAAATTAAAAAAAGCGTTACCAAATTTAGAAGTAATTGGTACTAATGATGAAGATGCTGAAGCAAAATATTTAGAAAAAATTTTTAATTAAGAATGGATTTTTGTTTAAATAAAAAATTTATATTTTATAATAGAGGGGAGAGAGTTATGGAATTTAAGATTTTTTATGATGAAACTGAAGAGAATAAAAATATTTTAAGTAAATTATTAGAAAATAAATATATCAAAGAAGCTGTTCTTACTAAAAAATACAATAGAGAAGTTACCTTAGTAAATATTGATGGAAAAGAATATGTAGTAAAAAGAGAGATTTCTAAGAACTTCTTTGGTTTAAATAATAATATAAAAATGATGTATAAGAATATAAAAGATTTAAATTCAAAAGGATTTTATAATACATATAATATAAAAGTTATAATAGAAAAAAAACTAGGACTTTTTAAGTCAGAAATGATATATATAACTGATTATATAAAAGGTGAGGAGCCTAAGACTGCTAAAGATTATGAAGAGATTATGAAAACTTTATTAAAGCTTCATAAATTAAAACACTATCATGGTGATTGTAAACCAGAAAATTTTGTGAAAACTTATTCTGGAATGGTAATGATCGATAGTAAGTTTAGGAGATCATTTTTTAGCAAATTAGGACTTTATAAAGATATATTAAGATTACAGAGATTTACAAAAGAGCCATTAAATTTAGACAAATATTTTAAGGATTACAAGAAAAGTTTAATGTATTATATAGCTATTCTATTAATTTATAGAAGGGATATTTTCAGAGGAAATAAAAAGTTTTGGAAAGAAGTAATATAAAATGATAAAAAAGAGGAGAGATTTATAATTTTCTCCTCTTTTATTATTGTCTAAGAATTATAAATTAAATGGGAATTAAAAATAAAAAGATTAAAATAAAAAAATTACACCATTAAAGGTGTAATCTAATTATTTTTTCCTTTTTGTAAGAAACCAAAATATAATTCCAAGAGTAATTGGAAATAAAACAATGTTCATAATTAATAAGATTTTATTATTCATAACTGTCCCCCTTTAATTATAAATTTGGAATACTCCAGTCAATTTCTTTTTTTCCAAGAGATTTTAAAATTTCATTAACCTTTTTAAAATGCCCACAACCAAAAAATCCACGACTGGCAGAAAGAGGGCTAGGATGTACCCCTTCAATTATAAAATGATTTTTATTTGTTATTAATTTTTTTTTAGTTTTTGCATTATTTCCCCAAAGAATAAATATTACAGGTTCATCTTTTTCATTTAAAAGCTCAATAATTCTATCAGTAAAAATTTCCCAACCTCTTCCCTTGTGAGAGTTAGCAAGTCCATCTCTAACAGTTAGAACAGTATTTATCATAAGTATACCTTGTTTAGCCCAAGAAACTAAATATCCGTTGTTTGGTGGTTTTATTCCAAGTTCACTTTCAATCTCTTTATACATATTTTTTAGAGATGGTGGAGGAGTTATTCCCGGTTTAACAGAAAAAGCTAATCCATGAGCTTGCCCCTCTCCATGATATGGATCTTGACCAAGTAATAAAATTTTTGTATCTTTATAACTCGAAAGTTTTAGAGCAGAAAAAATTTCGTCCATATCTGGATGAATTTTTTGAGTCTTATATTCATTGACTAAAAATTTTCTTAATTCTTGATAATATTCTTTATCAAATTCAGGTTTTAATAGTTCGTCCCAATCATTTCCAATATTTATCATGAGCTAATCACCTCTTAATTATTTTGCACAAAAATCTTTTTTGCTATCAACAATAGAACCACATTGTGGGATTCTATTTTTCATTCCACAACCAAGACAACCAAGTCTACAATCATGAGAAAGAGATTGTTTTTCAGCTAAATGGTATTCTCTCTTTAAAAATTCTTTAGATACTCCAATATCTATAATATCCCAAGGAAGAGTTGCATCAAAATCTCTTTCACCTAAATAATAGTTTACATCCATTCCAAGTTCAGAAAGTGCTTCCATCCAAAGATTATAGTTATCTCTATAATCATCAAGTTTAACACCTTTTTTAAATGCAAGTTCTATTAAATCTCCAGTTCTTTCATCTCCTCTTGAAATAAGTCCCTCAAGTAAAGATTTCTTAGGTGGGTGAATTTTTAAAGCTGCTCCTTTTAATCCTGAGAAAAGTTCTCTTAAGAAAGAATGCTTTTCAACCATTTCATCCATAGACATCTGTTTACACCATTCAAATGGGGTATGAGGCTTTGGAACAAAGTTAGAAACACTGGCAGTTATATTTATTCTCTTATCAATTTTTCTACACATAATAGAAACTTTTTTAACGAGCTCATAAATTCCTTGAACATCTTCCATTGTTTCAAAAGGAAGTCCTATCATAAAATAGAATTTTAAAGACATCCAACCAGCTTTAACAGCAGCTTCAGCAGTATCCATTATTTGTTGTTCAGTAACACCTTTATTTATAATATCTCTCATTCTTTGGCTACCAGCTTCTGGGGCAAAAGTAAATCCTGTTCTTTTTCCTCCACTGATAATTTCAGCAACTTCAACAGAGTGAGTATTCATTCTAAGTGATGGAAGAGAAACTCCAACACTGTCAGAAGAATATTTTGACTTTATAGCTTCAATAAGAGAATCTATATTTGTATAGTCACTACTACTTAAAGATGAAAGTGAAATTTCAGAGTGTCCTGTATTTTCTATTAATTTAGAAACAAGTTCAATATTTTTTTCAAGACTACGCTCTCTAACAGGTCTATAAACTATCCCAGCTTGGCAGAACCTACAACCTCTTGTGCAACCTCTTTGGATTTCAGCTGTAGCTCTGTCATGAACAATAGCCATATAAGGTATAAGTTGCTCATCATATAGGTCACATTTATTTAAATCTTGAACAATGGCTCTTTTTATTTTTTGATTTTCATCATGAAGAGAAGGGATATAAATTCCCTCTATTTTTGAAAGAGCTTGTAATTTTTCAGCCTTTGACTTTCCTTTTGTTTCAACAAGTATTCTTGCAAGTTCAGGCATATTTTCTTCACCATCACCAACCATTAAAAAGTCAACAAACTTTTTAAGTGGAGCTGGGTTCATAACACAAGTACCTCCAGCCATAACAAGAGGATCATTTTCTCCTCTATCCTCTCTTCTTATTGGAATACCAGCTAAAGAAAGAGCGTTTAACATATTAGGATAGCACATCTCATAAGAAAGAGAGAATCCAACCACGTCAAAATCTTTTAATTCACTTTTAGTTTCAAGAGAGAACATAGGAATATTGTTTGTTCTCATAATTTCTTCCATATCATCCATAGGCATAAAAGCTCTTTCTAAATAAAAGTTAGGAACTTTATTCATAAGAGTGTAAAGAATTTTTATACCAAGGTTAGACATACCTACCTCATAAATATCTGGGAAAACTAAACACATATTGCTAGTCCATTTTTCCTTATGACAACTATTGATTTCATTTCCAAGATATTGAGCAGGTTTCTCAACAGATAAAAGATATTCGTTTATATTTACTTTCATTAATTACCTCTTTAAATTTTATTTATCATCTAATTGTTGAAAAATTTTCATCTTTTCATCAAAAGGTGGAAGATGGTGTTTTAAAGCTAATTCTCCAACAATTTTATTTATATTTTCAAGCTTTTTATAAGCTAGACTTGGGTGATTTTCTATTTTTTTATCACCGATTAAAACTTTTTTTATCCTTCTTAAAAGTGAAAAGTTTTCCTTTCCACAATCATGTAGTAGAGCAAGTTTTAAATAATTTATATCAGTGGAAAGAGTTTTATTCTCTTTAACTAATTTATATAAATTAAAAGAGTGAAGTTTGTCATATTCACTCATTTCATTAAAAATTTTAAATTCTTCATCAGTCAATATATTTTTTACCAATAAATCAAACTCATCAGAATAACTGCAAAAAATATATGTGTAAACTTGTTTAATTCTAGATTTAATCATAATCTCTCACTATAATATTTCCAAGCTGTTGTCTTAATTTTTTTATATTACTTCCTCTTTTACCAATAACCTCTCCTCTTTTTAAAGGATCCACATAAAGTATATGGATATTATTGGCTATATTTTTTTCTATCTTAATAACATTTTCAATTTTTAAAGAATCATCTTCAACAAAAATATTATCGAGAAGCTCTTTTTTTAAAATAACACTTTCAAGAGTTAGATATTTTCCAGGAAGTGGAGTTTTCTCTCCAGTCAGGATATAACCACTTGTTATTCTAACTTGTTTTGGCATAAAAGAATTTCCTAAAAAAGTTAAAGCATTATTTTCAAAAGAAATGTTAACAGTTCTTATATGTTCTTTTAATTTCTCTCCCTTAGAATCAGAAAATACACTTACATCATAAGTCCCGCTAAGCTCTTTACAAAGCTTTTCTATCTCCTCTTTAGAAGAAGTTATTAGTTTTTCAGGATACTTATAAATATATTTTCTTTGTTCCACATAGTCTGGAAAGGAAAGGTTTGGAAATGTTTTTCTATAACGAGTTATTTTCATCTTTCCTTCAGCTAAGATATTAAATTCATCAATTATTTTCTGAATATTTCTGTTGAAAGTACTACTAACATAAAGACAATTACTTCCGGAAACTTTAGCATCTGTTCTTCCTCCTTGTTGAATCCCTTTAGCCCAAGTAAAACCTAAGGAATTCATAATAGTTTTAAATTTACCTTTTACAGTTTCTTTATTTTTGATTTCATCAAAGGAATCAAAGTATTTTCCATTATAAAATATATCAAAGATATAACCTATTTTATTAGTTTTTTCTAAAGATCTTATATCCATATTTCCTCTTTCAAAAATAAAATTTACATACAATTAAATTATATCATAATTACTTAATAGACTCAACTATTTATACCATTTTTCTTTAAGTATAGTTCCTCTATTTGAATAAGTAATCTCTTTTTCAATCTCTCCTTTTGGACTAAATTCTTTCCAAGTACCAGTTTTTAAATTATTAGTTAAAGTACCAGTCATTTTTACATTACCATTATCCCAGTAAACTACATATCTACCACTTCCGTTTATAATTTCACTGGAATCAAAAAGGAAACCACTAGGAGTATACCATTCAATAACTCCCTCGATTTTATTATTTATATAAGGAAAAACTGAACGGATATTACCATTTGGATAGTAAGTGATTTGCTCTCCAGTTTCTTTCCCGTCTATAAAACTTTTTTTCATACCGATAGACCCATCATCACCAAACCACATCTTAGATCCATTAAGAAGTCCATTTTTATATTCTTCAAAATAAAGTAGATGTCCAATATATCTATTGGTAAAAACCCCTGTGAAAGGAACATCTTCCCCTTCAACATAAGCCAGTCTATTTTTATAAATTTTATTTTTTATAGGGACTTCACGAAGTTCCTTATTAAGTTCCTTTTCAGATTGCATAACAACCTCAGTAAGTTGAGGAGTTATTGGAGCAGTTTGTTTTTGTGTCGAAGAACAACTAGAAATAATAAAAGTTGTTATGGCTAAAATAAAAAATTTTTTCATAAATTTTTCTCCCATATATTTTTTTAATCTTTGAATATTATAACATACTTTTCACAAAAATAAAAAATAATATAGAAAAATTTTTTTATATGAAGTATAATTTAGTATCACTATAATTTTTTATAGGAGGTAAAGAAAATAGGAATTATAAATATTTTAGATGAAAAAGTTTCTAATATGATAGCAGCTGGAGAGGTTGTAGAAAAACCAGCTAATATGGTGAAGGAACTTTTAGAAAACTCAATAGATGCTAAAAGCACGAAAATTATAATCAATGTAAAAAAAAATAATAGATATGTGAAAATAAGTGACAATGGGGTAGGAATGTCAAAGGAAGATCTTTTACTTTGTATTGAAAGACACGCCACAAGTAAAATTTCTACAAAAGATGATCTTTTTAATATTATGACTTATGGATTTAGAGGAGAGGCACTTTCCTCAATAGGTGCAGTTTCAAAATTAACTATCAGCTCAAGAGATAAAGAAAGTGAAAAGGGTACTATTCTTATGTCTCAAGGGGGAAAAATTACAAATATTCAAGAAGTTTCGAGAGAAGTTGGGACAGAGATAGAAGTAAAAGATTTGTTTTTTAATACACCAGCAAGACTTAAGTTTTTAAAAAAAGAAACAACAGAGTTTAGGGCAATTAAAGATGCTGTTTTAATGGAGGCTTTGGGAAATCCCAATATATCTATCACTTTGTTAAATGATGATAAAGAGGTTTTAAAAACAAGTGGTAAGGGGATAAAAAATACAATTCTTGAGCTTTTTGGAAAAAATACTTTAGAGAATATAGTTTCATTTCCTTTAGGTTATCTTGGAAATATATCTTTAAATCGTTCAAATAAAGATTTTATTTTTATATTTATAAATGGGAGACCAGTTAAATCTCAAATAATAGAGAATGCTCTGATAGATGGATACTATACAAAACTTATGAAAGGAAGATATCCATTTGCCATTTTATTTTTAGAACTAGATCCAAGAGAAGTAGATGTAAATGTACACCCAACTAAAAAAATAGTTAAATTTTCAGATGAGAATTATATATACAATTATATTTTTGAAGAGGTTAATAAAAAACTTTTTGGAGATGATGATTTTATAGCTCCAGTTATAAAACCAAAAGAACAAGAAGAGAAAGTAGAAAATGCTAAAAGTTTCGAAAAAGAAAAAATAGAGGCTGAAAAAATTTCTTTAGATAATTTTTTTGAAAATTTTTCAAAAAAAGAGGTGGAAGAGAGAAAAGAAGAAGAGATTTTTCAAGTAGCAGAACCAATTCAAGAAAAAAATGAAGAGGAAAAAGCAGAAGACAAACTTTTGAAAATTAATAATTTTTTTCAAGAAAAAGAAAAAAATACAAAAAAAATCTTTGCAAATAACGAAAAAACTGATAAACTAAAGAGTAGTGAAGAGGAAATAAAAAAAATAATTGATTTTTCTGAAAAAAGGGATATAATATCAAAAAATGTTTCAAAGGAAAATTTTAAAATAATAGGACAATTAGCAGATACTTATATTTTAATTGAAAGAAATGAAAATCTTGAAATTTATGATCAACATATTATACATGAAAGAATTTTATATGAAAAATATAAAAAATTATATTATAATAAAGAGATCACAACTCAACAACTTTTAGTTCCTGTTAAGTTTAGAATATCAAATAAAGAGAAAGAGTTAGTTGAGGAAAATATAGAAATTTTAAAAACTTTTGGATTTGATATTGATTTTTTTGATAAAAATGATATCCTTATAAGAGGGATACCTAATTTTAAAATTCTTTGTAGTGTGGAAGAATTAGTAAAAGAGATAATAGAGGATTTAAAAAATTCAAAAGTAAGAAATACTCTTTTGGAAGAAAGTATAATAATGTCATCTTGTAAGGGAGCTATAAAGGCTAATCAAAAACTTACAATGGAAGAGATGAAAATATTATTAGAAAAATTATTTGAAATCGAAGAATACACTTGTCCTCACGGAAGACCGATTCTTTTAAAAATGTCTTTAAATGACATAGAAAGACATTTTGGTCGTCTAGGGAGTAAATAATAAGGAGTTACTTTGAATATAAATATAATTTGTGTAGGGAAAATAAAAGAAAAATATATTTTAGATGGAATAGCAGAGTTTAGTAAGAGAATGCAGGCTTTTGGAAAATTCAAGATAGTTGAATTAAAGGAGTTTGGAAATGATTCGGATAGAAATTCATCTATTTTAAAAGAAGCTAAAAGTATAATTGAGGCTTTGGATAAAAATAAAGGATATAACATTCTACTTGATATTGGTGGAAAAAATTTTTCATCAGAGCAAATGGCTAAAGAGATCGAAGAGATATGTGTGAAAGGTTATAGCACAATAAATTTTATCATTGGAGGTTCTTATGGAGTTTCTGATGAGATAAGAGGGTTATCAAACTTATCTTTAAGTTTTTCAAAGATGACATTTCCTCATCAATTGATGAGACTTATATTGTCTGAACAAATTTATAGATGGTTTAGTATAATAAATAATATAAAGTATCATAAATAGTAAAAGTAAATAGGAGGGATTTTTTATGTATTTACCTGGGGACTATTTTAGGCAAATGGTTTTAGGAGAAGAAATTGAATTTGAAATAGTGGCAACATTAACTTATGACAATGATGATTATGTTATTGCTGAAAGTGGAGATGGAGAAAGATATGTATTCTTAGCTAATGATGAAGAAGATTTAGAATATATAGATGATGAAGATCAAGTTGAAGAAATCGTTGAATATTGGGAAAATGAATATGATAGTGGAGAAGATATAGGCGATTGGGAAGATGATGAATATTATGATAGAGATGATGCTCGTAGCTCAAGAGATAGATATGACAATGAAGACTATCACGATGAAGAGGATTATTAATGAAAGTTTCTTTAAAAATTAAAACTTTTGAGAACCAAAAAGAGTTGTTAGATAAAATAGTAAAAGCATTAAAAAAAATTGAGAGAGAATATATATCTTATATTTATGTAGACGAATTTGGAAAAAATATTATAAAAATTTTTAAAGATTCTGTTATAATAGAAAGAAGTGGACAAGTTAAAAGTACAGTTTTATTGAAAAAAAATTGTGAGACAGATTTAGAGTATAAGAATCAATATTTAGATATGAGATTAACTATATTCACTAAAAAATTAGATATTCATAATGAGGGATTTAAAACTGAATATACAATTTATCAAGGAAAAGAAATAATAAATAAAATTATTATTTCAGTGGAAGAGCTTTCCTAAAAAGTAGGAGGAACAAATGAAAAAGTTTATATTTATTGCTATTTTGGCAAATCTTTTTTACAGTTGTCAAAGTTTAAATCCATTAGTAAATAATGGAACACAGTCATATAATGCAGGATTAAATGCACAAGTTGAAAAGGATAAAGAACTTACTCAAGAAAGTTTCTTTTTAAGTGATACAGGAGTAGCATATTTTTTAGATATGGTTTCTGGAAATGTTAAAAATAATGTTACAAGAAGTTATTTAAATGGAAATGCAGTTGATATTTATCTAGGTGAATATGTAGCAATACCAACTGGGGCATACAATGTTTCAGTACTTACAGCACCAAAGGAAAAATCTTTTGAAGCTTTTATAAGAGGTGGAGTTTTTTATTTTAGAAGTTTATATCAAGGAAAGTATGGTTTTTCTTTAGAGAAATATGGAGAGCCAGCACAAACTATTGTTATAAATAATAAATCTCGTTATAGAGTATCTGCTTTTGATTTAAATAATCTTATTTTAAAAAATGCAGAGGAAAAAGATTTAGGGAAGTTAAAAAATAGTGTTCAAGCATTTAAAATATTATTCCCTGAAAATCCAAAGATAAAAGATGTTTCAATGTTATTATTTAATCAAGCTGTTATGAACAGTGATAAGCAAGTAGTAAATAGTGAGGCTAATTTCTTAGAAGAAAATTTTAATTTATCTCCAGAAGAAAAAATAAAATTAGTTTTAGGAAAAGAACAGGCTTTACAAAATGATTATGTTTTAAGTCAAAAATATTTAACTTTTTCAGAAAATGGACCTGAACTTAATGAAATTATAAAAAATAATGTTATAAAAAGAGGGAAACCAACAAATGAGGAATTAGTTTTCCTTGAAGAGTATTATGCAAACAAACCAAGTAGAGAGTTAGCTGATGCTTTGGGAGTTTTCTATTTTAGAAATGGAAATATAGACAAGGGAACTCATTATTCAGAAAATAAGATGGGAGTTTTACCAAAGGCTTTAAAAGATAGGATAAATACTTATACAGATAGATTTATAAAAAATGAATCAAAACAGGTGGAAGAAATAATAACAGGGGATCTTGGTAATGGATTCAAAGGACTTTATCAAAGTGGACTTGATTATTATGGTACAGAAAGTTATGCAGAAGCAATACTTGTCTTAGAAAAAGCAAAACAACAACTTAAAGGAGATTTGACAGAGAATCAAAACTTGTATTATTTATTAGGTAATTCATATTACTTAACTAATAATTATGAAAAAGCTCAAGAAAATTTTGAAGCTATTACAAAAGAAAGTAAAAATTATCCTGAGGTTGCATATAAATTAGGAGAAATTGCTTTTAAACAAGGAAATAAAAGTAAAGCTGAAAAAATATTTAATGATGTTAGTGCAGAATATGGCTCTACAATTTGGGGAAGAAGAAGTATAATATATTTAAGAAAGATAAAATAAAAATAAAGGAGATAGATTAATGAAAAGATATGCTGATATGGTTGCTGAAGATCGTCTTTTAGCAGAACAATGGCAAAAAGTTGCTGAAATTAAAGAATTAGGATTTGATCCATTTGGAAAGAAATATGACAAAGAATTTATGATAGGAGATATCTTAGCTCAAGATGTTCCTGCTGAAGATGCAGAGGTAAAACCAGTATATAAAACTGCTGGAAGAATAATGGGATATAGAATCCAAGGTAAAGCTGGATTTGCTCATTTAGAGGACCAAACAGGAAGAATTCAATTCTATGCTAGAAAAGATTCTTTTGAAGATGAAAAAGTATGGGAATTAATAAAAAAATGTGGAGTTGGAGATATAGTTGGTATCACAGGAACTCTATTTGTAACAAAAACTGGAGAAAAAACTTTAAGAGTAAGTGAGTTCACTTTACTTTCTAAAAACGTTAAAGCATTACCAGAAAAATTCCACGGTTTAACAGATATTGAAACAAGATATAGAAAAAGACATATAGACTTAATAATGAATAGAGAAGTAAAAGATACTTTCATAAAAAGAACTAGAATCATAAGTGAAATAAGAAGTTTCTTAAATGAAAGACATTTCTTAGAGGTTGAAACTCCAATGTTACACCCAATCGTTGGTGGAGCAGCTGCAAAACCTTTCATAACTCACCACAATGCATTGGATATGCCACTATACTTAAGAATAGCTCCAGAATTATATCTTAAAAAATTAATCGTTGGAGGATTTGACAGAGTATATGAAATCAATAGATGTTTCAGAAACGAAGGAATCTCTACAAGACATAACCCAGAATTTACATCAATAGAGCTATATATGGCTTATGCTGATTATCAATCAATGATGGATTTAACTGAGGCAATATTCCAACACGTTGCTAAAAAAGTTTTAGGAACATTACAAATACAATACAATGGAAAAGATTTAGATCTATCTAAATTCCACAGAGTACATATGGTTGACATAATAAAAGAGGTTACAGGAGTTGACTTCTGGAAAGAGATGACTTTCGAAGAAGCTAAAGCAATAGCAAAAGAGCACGGAGTTGAAGTTTTACCTCATATGACTGGAGTAGGACATATTATAAACCAATTCTTTGAAGATAAATGTGAGTCAAAAGTAACTCAACCAACATTTATTTATGGACATCCAGTAGAAATTTCTCCATTATCAAAAAGATTCCCTAATGATCCAAGATTTACAGAAAGATTTGAATTATTTATCGATTCAAGAGAATATGCAAACGCTTTCTCTGAGTTAAATGACCCAGCAGATCAAAGAGGAAGATTCGAAGCTCAAATAGAAGAGGCTGAATTAGGAAATGATGAGGCTACTCCAGAAATAGACGATTCATTTATCGAAGCTCTAGAGGCAGCTCTTCCACCAACTGGAGGATTAGGAATAGGAATTGACAGACTTGTTATGTTATTAACAGGAAGTCCTACAATAAAAGATGTAATCTTATTCCCAACATTAAAAAATTTAAAATAATTTAAGATGATTAAAAATCTCCCTTCAGTTTTTTAACTGAAGGGATTTTGTTTTTAAGGAGGGCGAATTTGAGAAATACAAAATGGATGTACAAAGGTGAAGTATCAACAGAAAAAAATAATTCTAAATACAGTAAGGATTTAATAAAAATTTTGGAAAACAGAGGCATAAAAACTGATGAGGAGATTGAAAAATTTTTAAATGGAGATTTAGAAGATTTAAGAGATCCATATGATTTAAAAGATATGGAAAAAACTGTTGAAATTATTTTAGATTTTAAGGAAAAAAATAAAAAAATATGGGTATATGGAGATTATGATGTAGATGGTATAACTTCCACATCACTTTTATATAGAGCTTTTCATGAAATAGGAATAGAGTGTGAGTATTATATTCCTTTAAGAGATGAGGGGTATGGTTTAAATAAAGATGCTATAAAAAAAATAAAAGAGATGGGTGGAGATCTTATCATAACAGTTGACTGTGGAATATCCTCTGTGGAAGAGGTAAGATATGCAAATGAGATTGGGATAGATATGATAATCACAGATCACCACGAAATAAATAATGAATTACCAGAAGCGAAAGCCGTAATAAATGTAAAAAGAAAAGATAATGTTTATGACTTTACAGGTATCTCTGGAGTTGGAACAGCTTTTATGTTAGTTCTTGCTTTATATAGAAAACTAGATATAGAAATAAAGGCTTATAAATATTTAGATATTGTGGCTATTGGGACAGTGGCAGATTTAGTTCCTTTGATAGAAGATAATAGAATAATTGTAAAAAAAGGTTTGGAGCAATTAAAAAGAACAAGATGGAATGGACTTAATGTACTTTTAAGAAAATTGTATCAAGATTTTAAGGAAAAAACTTATGATACCTATGATATAGGATTTATAATAGCTCCTATTTTTAATGCTGCTGGAAGATTAGAAGATGCTAAAAAAAGTGTTGAATTATTAATAAGTGAGGATAATAAAGTTTGTGATGTCTTATCCTATGAACTTATAAAACAAAATGAGGATAGAAAAGATATACAAAATGAAATTTTAAATCTAGCAACTGAAGAGATAGAAGAAAAAGGACTGGATAAAAAAGGAATAATTATTGTAGCAAAAGAAAAACTTCATAGTGGAGTAATTGGAATAGTAGCCTCTAAAATAGTGGATAAATATTATAAACCAACAATAATAATTGATATAAAACCAGAAGAGGGGATAGGTGTTGCCTCTTGTAGAAGTATAGAGGGATTTAATATAATAGAATCATTAAATTATACTAGAGATGTTTTCACAAAATATGGGGGACACTCTGGAGCAGCTGGTTTTAGTATAGAGATAGATAGAATCCCAGAGTTAAAAGAAAGACTGGAAGAGTATATTAACTTAAAATTAAATGAGGATAATTTTTTAAAACCTATAAAAATTGATAAAGAGATAAGAGTTGAAAAAATTTCCTATGGATTTTTAGAAGAGATTTCAAAAATAGAGCCTTTTGGATTTGGAAATTCAACCCCTATATTTTCTATGAAAGATTGTAAATTTTCAAATATAAGAAAAATAGGAAAAGATCAGACTCATCTTATGATGAATATTATAAAAAATGGTGTTGAGATAAAAAACTGTGTTTGGTTTAGCGGAGCAGATACCTTTGAGGAAATTTCAAAATCTTCTCTAATCGATGTGGCTTTTAAATTAAAAATGGAAGTCTTTAGAGATAAATATCAGTATAAAATATTTGTAGAAGATATAAAACTAAAAACTGAAGAAGAGGATAAAGAAAAAAGAAAACTTTTGGAAGAGATAGATATGTATGATACTATTTTTCCTATAAAAACAATTTTTTATACAAGAAAAAAGGTAAAAGAAAAATTAAGTTTAGCATTCTATGAGAATAAAATTTATGTGAGAGAGGGAAAAACAGTAGTTGGTGAAATTGATGAGGCTACAGCTTATCTTTTAATGAATTTAAAAAATAAATTTAATTATAAATTTATCTGTGATGTTGAAAATATAGAAGAAACAGATGAAAATTTTAATATCTATATAAATATTTATAGAGATTTTTCTTTTGAATCATATAAGTTAAAAGAGGGAGAGATCTTTAAAGAGATAAAAGAATATTTAATAGATAGATTAGATTATAATGGTTTCCAAAAAAGAATACTAGCCTCTGTATTTAGAAATAAGATAAATTGTATTGGACTTTATAAAGAAAATAGAGGGGTGGGAACAATTATAAAAACAATAGGATTATTTTATAAAACTATTGGTAAAAAATCTTTATTAATAACAGAAAAAAATATAAAAAATGATATAGAAAACTATATAGAGGTTTCAAAAAATTATAAAGAAAATTATGATTTTTATATCTATCTAGATAAAATGGATAAAATATTGCCAGAAAAATATTTAATTTTATTTAATGAGAAAGAAAAAATAGATTTTGAAAAAAATATAAAAATAATAGAGGATAGTTTTGAAATACCAGATAATATAGAGATAGTTAATGATATGGATTTAATTAAAGATTTTACTATGTTTTGGACAAAAAAAATGTCATTTGAAAGAAAGATAAAATTAAAATCTCTTATGAAAGAAGGGATGAAAATCTTTGGTACAGAAGATATAAAAGAAATTTTATAATTATAACTAAATAAAGATAGATATAAATATAATGAGTAATAAATGAACTTGATTTTTTTATATAAATAGAGTATAATTAATTAGTTTTTTTAAAAAATTTAAGGAGAGTTTTATGGAAAAAGAGACGGGAGCTAGTGCATTAAAATCCCATATGAAATCTCATATGGATCTTTATTTTTTAGCTTTCCTAGTTGGAATTTTTTCTGGGGTAGTAGCTGTTGCATATAGAGTTTCTCTTTCTTATGCTGACAGTTTTAGAAGAGGATTTTATACTTATGCTAGAGAAAATTTTGGAATTAAAGTCTTATTATTGTTATTGATCTTTGGAATTGTAATTTCACTTATTTTAGGTTGGATAATTGTAAAAATTCCAATGGTTAAAGGTAGTGGAATACCACAGGTTAAAGGTATAATTGCTAGACAAATGAACTTTAATTGGGCTAGGGAAATAGGAGCTAAATTTTTCGGTGGAGTTCTTGCTATTGTAGCAGGGATGTCACTTGGTAGGGAAGGACCATCAGTTCAATTAGGTGCAGAAGTTGGAAGTGGTATTTTTAAAATTTTTAAAAGAAAAGAATATGATAAAAAATATTTGATAACTTGTGGAGCTAGTGCTGGACTTTCAGCAGCCTTTGGTGCTCCTATTGCAGGAACAATATTTGCCATTGAGGAGTTACATAAATTTATGTCTCCACTGCTTGTTACTTGTGTACTGATAGCATCAGTTTCAGCAGAGTTTGTATCTAAAAATTTCTTTGGATTTTCACCAAGTTTTAATATACAAGTAGAGGGATTTTATCAATTAAAAGATTATTTACTAATAGTTCTTTTGGCTATAATAATCACTTTTATAGGTAAACTTTTTAGTGATGGAATTTTATATTTTCAAAAATTATATAAAGGTATAAAAATAAATCCAGTTATAAAGCCGATGGTTGTAGTAGCCATTACAATTATAATGGGACTTTTCTTCTTTGATGTAACAGGTGGAGGACATAGTTTAGCAGAGAGAGTAATACATGAAAGTTTTTCATATAAGACATTGATAGTTTTATTGGTTTTAAAATTTATATTTACATTGATTTGCTATTCGACAGGTATTCCTGGGGGAATATTTTTACCAATGCTTGTTATTGGAGCTATAATAGGAAAAATATATGGAATGTTTGTTATAGATCTTTTTGGATTAACAGAAACATATGATGTATATTTTATTATAATAGGAATGGCAACATTACTGACAACTGTTGTAAAATCACCTCTTACTGGAACAATTTTGATATTGGAGATGACAGGATCTTTTTACCACTTCTTCCCAGTAGTGACAGCTTGCATGGCAACATTTTTAATGTCAGAATTAATAGGAATAAAACCGATTTATGATTTACTTCTTGAGAATATGTTACCTAAAAAAGATGAAATCACAGGGGACGAAGAGAAGAAAACTTTAGTAAAAATACCAATAGGTCCAGATTCAGAATTTGATAATATTTATATTAAAGATATTAAATGGCCTGGAAGATGTATCATTGTAGATATAGAAAGAGGAGATAAGTGTTTAACTCCAACAAGAGATACCATAATTCAAAGTGGAGATTTATTAGTTATTTTAATGAATGAAAACACAGCTAATAAAGTAACTCCTATTCTTTTGAAAATGGGAGAAGGTGCTTAAAAAATAAAGAAAGGGGTTTATATGATAAAAGAAGCTTGTGTAGAATCATTTTCAGAAGCTGTCATAGCGGAAAAAAGAGGAGCAGATAGGATAGAACTTTGTGATAATTTATCAGAAGGAGGGACTACGCCTTCTTATGGAACTATAAAAACAACTTTAGAAAAGATAAAAATACCAGTATTTGTTATGATAAGACCTAGAGGAGAAAATTTCTGTTACAACAGAAATGAGATAGAGATAATGAAACAAGATATAGAGATGTGTAAATCTTTAGGAGTTAAGGGGATTGTCTTAGGAGTTCTTAATAAAAATTCTGAGATAGATTATCCTTTACTAAAAGAGTTAGTTAATTTGGCATCTCCAATGGAAGTAACTTTTCATAAAGCAATAGACGAACTTGAAAATCCTTTATCAGAGATAAAAAAATTGGCTGATTCAGGGGTAAAGAGAATATTATCTTCTGGAACAAAAGCAAAGGCGATTGATGGTAAAGAAGTTTTAAAAAAGATGATAGAGGAAGCTGGAGAGGATATTACAATTATTGTAGCAGGTGGAATAACTTCTAAAAATTTAGAAGAAATTTCTAAAGAGATTGTAAGTTCTGAATATCACGGGAAAAAAATTGTCTAAAAAGCTTGACAAAAGAATAATAAAGTGTTATAGTATGTCATACAAAAAATTTAGTAGACTGAAGTAACAAAGTAAAACCATTTAGTTTTTACTAAATGGTTTATTTTTAAAAAATATTACTTTAGTTAAATAGAGAGAGAAAGCAAAAGGGAGGAAATTTTATGAAAAAATTATTAACAATTATCACTTTATTATTAGGTATGACTTATATGTGTTTTGGTGCTGACAATTCTTTAAAAGATGTAGAAAAAAATGGAAAAATGGTAGTTGGATTAGATGCTACTTTTGCTCCAATGGGATACAGAGATGAAAATGGAGAGTTAGTTGGTTTTGATATAGATTTGGCAAAAGAAGTAGCTAAGAGAATGAATGTTCAAGTAGAATTTAAACCTTGTGAATGGGATGGGATTTTATTTGATCTTAGAAGTAAAAAAATAGATATGGTTTGGAATGGAATGACAATGACTGATAGTAGAAAAAAACAAGCATTATTTTCAGAACCATATTTCGAAGATGGACAGATGATATTTTCTAAAAAAGAAAATAAAATAAATAAAGTTAATGAACTTGAAGGAAAAATAGTTGGAGTTCAACTTGGAAGTTCAGCGGATATAGCTGTTCAAAAAAGTTCAGTCTTTGGAAAAATAAAAGAGATAAAAAAATATTCTACAAATGTTGAAGCTTTAATGGATTTAGAAGCTGGAAGATTAGATGCAGTTGTAGTTGACGCAGTGAATGGAAAGTATTATAATTCTAAGAAAGATGTCTTAGCTTATTCAGAAGAATCTTTAACAAAAGAGTATTATGGAGTAGCTTTTAGAAAACAAGACAAAGCTTTAAGAGATAAGGTTCAAGAAAAATTAGATGAAATGAAAAATGATGGAACATATAATCAAATCGTAGCTAAATGGTTTGGAAAATAAAAAATTAGGAGATAGGAAACAATGCAAAACGATATTTTATTTATACTACAAGGTATGGGACTTACAATAAAATTATATGTGCTTACTTTAGCACTATCATTACCACTTGGGATAATTTTATCTTTAGGAAGATTAAAAAATAAAGGGATAATAAATAATATTATAGTAATATATACTTCTGTATTCAGAGGAACACCATTATTATTACAATTATTCTTTGTATATTATGGACTTCCAATAGTTGGAATAACACTAACAGCTTTTTCAGCTTCTGTAATAACTTTTGTTATAAACTATGCAGCTTATTTTTGTGAAATATTTAGAGGGAGCATATTAGGAATAGATAAAGGGCAGTATGAAGCTTCAAAAGTATTAGGATTAAGTTATTGGCAAACTATGATAAGAATAATAATTCCTCAATCTTTAATAACAGCTATACCACCACTTTCAAATGAAGCAATAGCACTTGTAAAAGATACATCATTGGTATCAGTAATTGGAATGGCTGAGATATTAAGAAATTCAAAAGAGTTAGTAACTAGAGATTTCTCTATACTTCCATTTGCAATTTGTGGAGTTTTATATTTCTTGATGTCAGTTGTTATAATAATGTTATTTAAAAAATTAGAGCAAAAGGTGATGATATAATGGGATATATTTCAGTAAGAGATTTACATAAAAGTTATGGACAAGATGAAATATTAAAAGGAATAGATTTGGATATAAATCAAGGAGAGGTTGTTTCAATAATTGGAGCATCAGGTGGAGGAAAATCAACATTTTTAAGATGCCTTATTGATTTAGAAACAATAGATAAAGGAGAGATAACTCTTCCAGAAAAAAATAAAATGGGAATGGTTTTCCAAGCATTCAATCTTTTCCCACATATGACAGCAGCTCAAAATATTATGGAATCTTTGGTGGTTGTAGATAAAATGGATAAGAAAGAGGCTAGAAAGATAGCAGAAAACTTATTAGAAAAAGTTGGGCTAAAAGAGAAAGCAGATGTATATCCTAAAACTTTATCAGGGGGACAAAAGCAAAGGGTTGCCATAGCTAGAGCTTTAGCAAGAAATCCAGAAGTTTTATTATTTGATGAACCAACTTCGGCTTTAGACCCTGAAATGGTTAATGAAGTATTAAATGTTATAGAAAGTCTTAGAGAAGAAAATAAAAATATAACTATGATAATAGTAAGTCATGAGATGAATTTTGTAAACAAGGTATCAGATAGAATATTTGTTTTTGAAAAAGGAAAAGTAAAAGATATAATTAATAATTTAGAAAATAGAAAAAATTATTAAAATAAAAAATAAAACTGATCTTAAAAGTTGGATTAAATTTCAATAGCTATAAGATCAGTTTTTTTATTTTAAAAGATAATTCAATTTTGGTATTAAAAAAGCACGATGACTCGTGCTTAAATTTTTATTCAGAATCGTTTTCAGAATTTTTAATTTCTTTTCTATATAAATGATATTGAACTAAATTGTAAATAATATAATAGAAAGAAATCACAAACATACTATATTTTAAAGTTATCAAAACACCGATAATGAAAGGTACCATAAATTTTTTAGGAACTTTAAATACCTTATCTGGTGTAAGGAATGGAATAGTTGATACCATAAGAATAGCAGCTATTATAGTTATGGAAATAAATACTTCAATATTTAAAAACTGATAGTCAAAATGCTTTCCTAGTGAATCACAGATAAGTAAGTAAGATATTACAGAACCAGCTCCGTTAGGGATAGGCATTCCACTAAAGTCATCTTTTTTGTCAGAAGCAACAGTAACAACATTAAATTTTACAAGTCTCATTACTCCACATAGAGCATAGATAAATGCTACTGGGATTGCCATTGTTGCAAATTTTGCTGATTCAGAAAGTATAGAATAAACTAAAATACTAGGTGCTATTCCAAAAGAAATTGCATCTGAGAAAGAATCGAATTCTTTACCAAACTCACTAAAAGCATCGAATTTTCTAGCAGCTTTTCCATCTAATCCATCACAAACCATAGCTAAGAAGATAAACCAAATAGCGTGAGTATAGTTTGATCTAATTGATGCTGTAATACTTAGATAACCAAGAAGCATATTTGCTGCTGTAATTCCATTAGGTGCTAGATATTTTTTTTCAACCATTATAAATCACTTCCAATTCTTTTAAGTTTAGATATTACATTATATTTTAACATATAACTTTATTTTTTTCAATTTTTTTTGAATATTCAAGAAAAAATATAAAAAAATTGTGTCTAAATAAAATAAATTTTTGGGGATTCTCAACTTCTATGTTATAATTTAGAAGGGGAGATACAAGAAGGAGGAATGCTAATGAAAAAAGTAGTAAATGGATTGATGTTTATTGTAATTTTAATAGGAGTAGTAATTTTTGGATTAAAAGATATAGCGATTCAAAAAGTTTTAGAAAAAGAATTATCAGCATCACTTGAAAGTAAAGTAAGAATATATGGAGTTGATTATTATATTTTTAAAGAGAAATTAGAACTTAAAGGGATAGGGATAGAAAATAAAGATGATACTTCTTTAGATGCAATATATATTAATAGAGTAACAACAAATATAAAATTAAAGGATATATTTAATAAAAAAATATCTTTACAAAATTTAGAGATAAAAGATATAGAGATAGATAAAAAAACAAAGAGAAAAAATACAAATATTTCAAATCAACAAGTTGAAGAAACTGCAATGGTAGTAAATGAAAGAAAAATAAGTCAAGAGGATATGCAAAGAATAAGCCAAAGTTTAGTAAATGATTATCAAAACTTTTTACAAAATTTAGGTAGTGATAATATAGAAAAAAATAAAAGAATAAAATCTATATTTATCGGAGCAACTATACCTATGCTTGATAAATATATAGATTATAAACTTTCAGATATAGCCACTGGATATATGAATGATATTGTAAAAAAATATGACTCAATGAAAAATAACTTTAAAGAAACACAAAGTAATATGAAAGAAGATGACTGGGTAGTTGAAATTTCTGATTTAACAGTAAAAACTGGATTATTAGGAAGAAAATTAGAGGGAGTAGTTAAAGGAATTACAACTGATAAGGTAAAAATGAATAAAGATATTCCTTTTAAATTAACTTCTGTTGCTGGAGAGGAAAATAGTTTAATAGAGGGAGTTTTAAATATAGCAACATTTAAAGGTGAAATTGATGCAAAATTTGAAAATGTTGATGTAAATAGTTTTATGGAGATAAAAGATTTAATCTCTGCTAAAGCAAACCTTGTACAAAAAATAGTTCTTGATGAGGAAAAAATAAGTGTTATAGGTAGATTGGATATTCCTCAAATGGATATTAATAAAGAAAATGTATCAGAGTATTTCTTAAAAGATAGAGATGCTTTAAATGTAATAGTTGGAGATGCAAATGAACCAATAAGAGATTTAAAAGTTGAATATAATTATAATCCAAGTTTTAACAGGGTATTTGTAAATAGTAATATAGCTAAAAAAGTGGCTCTTTATTTAGGAGAGGACTCAAGTGAGTTTGAAAAAATGAAAAATGATTTTAAAGATAAATATGGAGAGAAGATCAATCAGAAAAAAGAAGAGTTAAAATATAAATTAGAAGAATTTATAAATGTTTTTAAAAAGAACTAAACTAGCAGGGCAAGGAGAAAGAGATGTATATAGTTTTTGATGTTGGAAATACCAATATAGTAACAAGTATTTTAGATGGAGATGGAATGGTTCAAGAAACTTTTAGAAATAGAACCAATGACCGTATGACAGAAGATGAGTTTATGGGATTTTTTAAAAGTATGATGGATATTCATAATATAGAAGTTAAGGATATTCAAGGGATAATGATTTCATCAGTTGTACCAGTTATAACAACAATGTTACAGAGATTTGCAAAAAAATATTTTAATTTAGATGCTTTTGTTGTAAATATTAAAAAGAAAGTTCCTTTTAAATTTAAAAGAGGAGTTGATGGCTCAAATATGGGAGCTGATAGAATAATAAATATAGTACAAGCATTGAAAGAGTATCCAGATAAAAATTTAGTTATTTTTGACTTTGGTACAGCAACAACATATGAGGTGCTAAAAAAAGAGGTCTATATAGGTGGAGGAATATTTCCAGGACCAAGAACTTATATAAATTCACTTTTTGGAACAACTGCAAGACTTCCTAAAGTGGAGTTTGATGAAAAAAATACTGTACTTGGAAAAAATACAGTTGATGGAATACAAGCTGCCACTTTTAATGGATATATAGGACAGGTAAAATATCTTATCCAAAAAATAAAAGAGGAAGTTGGGGAAGATTGCTTTGTAATAGCCACAGGTGGATATAGTAAGATTATAGGAGAACATGTAGAAGAGATTGACAAGTGCAGTTCAAAATTAAGTATAAGAGGTATATACACTCTTTATAAGATGAATAAAAGTAAGAAAGAGAGCTAGAGGGGAAAACCCTTTAGCTTTTTATTTTGATTTAAGCTTAAAAAATATTTTATTAAATATTTATAAAATTTCTATTTATAAAGGGTAGAGTTGATTTTTATAAAAAAAATGTTATAATTAATAATATAAATATTTATAAATTTTATTTTCTTAGGAGGTCAAATGAAAAAAGTTAAATTTATATATAATCCTTTTTCAGGAGAGAAAGAGATCCTAAAATATTTAGATTATATTATTCATGCTTATCAGAAAAAAGGTTTTGTGATAATTCCTTATAGACTTTCTTTTGATTCTGATATAACAAATATATTTGATGATATAGATGAAACTTATGATCATATATTAGCATCTGGTGGAGATGGAACTATAAACCAGATAGTAAATCTTATGAAAGAGTTAAATATAGATTTACCGATAGGGGTTATCCCTGGAGGAACGGCCAATGATTTTGCACATTTAATAGGTATGCCTCAAAGCATCAGATACTCAATTGATATGATACTAAATAGTGAACCATCAACAATAGATTTAGGAAAAGCCAATGGAAAATATTTTATAAATATATTTAGTTGTGGACTTTTTACAGATGTTTCACAGAAAACACCTACAGAGTATAAAAATACTTTTGGAAAATTAGCATATTATTTTACAGGTATAAAAGAGTTGCCTAAATTTAAAATGTTGGATTTAAAAATAAAAACAAAGGATTTTGTTTATGAAGGTTCATCAATAATATTTTTCGTTTTCAATGGAAGAACAGCTGGAAATCTAAGACTTGCTCACGATTCAACAGTGGATGATGGATTATTGGATATATTGATAATACCAGGGGATAATTTTTTAGAAAAATTGTCAATTCTTCCTCATCTTTTAACTAAAAATCCAGTGTCTTATCCAAAAGGGATAATTCATTTTAAGGCTGATGAGATAGAGATAGATGTAAAAAATCCTGATGAATATGTAACAGATGTAGATGGAGAAGAAGGTCCTAAGTTCCCAATAAAAATAACTTGTGAAAAAAATAGTTTAAAAGTATTAGGTTGGGTGTAATATAAAGATTTACTTGGAGGAAAAATGAGAAAATTAAAAAACTTTAAAAAAACAGATAAGATACCACCTTATTTAGATAATGAAAAATTAATATTTGCAGGATTTTATAAAAAATATTCTTGTATCTGTTCGTTGGAAGAGGGAAGAAAATTTGTATCTGTTTCAGCAGAAAAAGGTGATGTTAAATTAACAGAGTTTGAAATGGAAGAGATAACTAACCATTTTGAAATGAAAGAATATGATACTTGGGAGATAAAATCACCATTTAGAGAGGGAAAAACAAGATATTTTAAAGAAAAATAAAATATAAAAATAAAAAAGCTAAAGAGAACAAAAACTCTTTAGCTTTTTGTGTATTTATAGAAAATTAAATTTCAATTTACAAAAGAATAATTTGATAATTTTTAGAGTAGTTAAAAAAATTAATTTTTTATACTATCTCTGTGAATGTGCTTAAGCCTCTTTTATTTTTTTAAAACAATCTTTATGGCTTCTTCAACTGTCATTTTTCCTTCTGCTACACTCATTAGAAATTCTATATCTTCTTCTGTAAAAACATGCCCTTCTAGTTCGTTGGTATGAATTGCATATTCCATAAGTTCTTTATTTCTTTCTATATCTTTTTTAGTCGTCTTATCACTCCAAACAATATATTTTCTTTAGTATATTGTACCATAAATAAAAGTTAAAAGAATAAAAAAAACGAGTGATTTAATCACTCGTCAATATTTTTAAGTGGTGCCTAGAGCCGGAATCGAACCGGCACGGTATCAAGATACCACAGGATTTTAAGTCCTGTGCGTCTACCTGTTCCGCCATCCAGGCATTCTTAAGTTCGTTGATTTTGTTTTCATCTCCCTCAAGACAAGAATAATAATATCATATTTTCTTTAATGTGTCAACAAAAAAATAAAATAAAAAAATAAAAATTGAATTTTTCTTTTATTTCCAACACTTTTGATTTTTTAAAATTATACTTGCTTTATAAAAGAAAAGATAATATAATTATGTAACATTTTAATTTTTATAGGAGGTTAGTATGTTTTCTAGAAGAACTTATGAAAAAAGAAGAGAAGTTTTAAAAAATAAATTTGAAAAAGGAGTTATTTTAATTTGTGGAAATAGCCTATCACCATCAAGTTATCTAGATAATACCTTTCCTTTTATACAAGATTCAACTTTTCTTTATTATTTTGGATTAAATAAGGAAAATTTAATGGGTGTAATCGATATAGATAAAGATGAAGAGATAATATTTGGAGATGAACTTACAATTGATGATATAATTTGGAGTGGACAGCAACTTACTTTGGAAGATCAATGTAAATTAGTAGGAGTAGAAAATAATTTTTCCTATGAAGAGGCTGGAAAATATATAAAAGATGCAAGAAATTCTGGAAGAGAGATCCATTTTGTTAATCAATATTTACCAGATAATATTTTAAGAATATCAGAATGGCTTGATATAAAACCAAAGGAAGTAAATAAATTTGCCTCTGAAAAGTTAGGTTATGCTGTGGCAGAACAAAGAAATATAAAAACACCAGA
>NZ_JARHZE010000059.1 GCF_029258315.1 Fusobacterium sp.
TGGTCAAAATTACCTTATGAGTTCTTAGAAGTAGTTTCTAATAGAATTATCAACGAAGTTAAAGGAATCAATAGATTAACTTATGATATTTCTTCTAAACCACCTGCAACTATCGAGTGGGAATAATTTTATAATAAATCAATATTATTTTAAAGGGGAGAAAAATTTCTACTCTTTAAATTTCTAAAAAAAAGGAAGAAAATTCTTCCTTTTTTTCATTTATTTAATAATATGCCACTGCTTTCTTTCCATCAAAAACTAAACCTATTTTTATAATATTTTCTACCCCATCATTTATAAGCAAGGTATCATATTTCTTTTCTTCTATCTGTTCGAAAGCTCTTTCAGCTTCTTTTTCTAAATCTTTTGTCTTAGCTCTTTTTAATTCAAAAATATATCCAGTCTTATTTTTATTTTTAGGTTTTAATATTATATCAGCTCTACCATATCCAGTTTCCACATTAGGTATCATTTTATAGTAATCATCTAAAGCATATAAAAAACCTGCCAATAAAGTCTGATATGGATTTTCATATTTTTTGCTTGAATCATAAAAACTCATAGCATTAAGTACAACATTTTCTAAAATTCTTACAACAGTTCTTATATTTCCATTATCCAAAGCACCCTTCATATTTGCTATATTATTTTTTTCTTTAAATACTATTTCTGCAAAAAGATTTTTAAAAAATGATTGTATCTCCCTATTTGGAATTTTTACTATATACTCTTCATTACTTATTTTTTCTTTTATTGTCAAGTATCCAGAAAAAAGCATTAGTTCCCATAAATTATCTGACTCTAAATTATTTCCTAAAGCTACACTTTCATTGATATATATATTTTTTTCTTTTCCTTTTACTAAGTCATCCAGCTCTTCAAAGACACTTCCTTCTGAACATAATAATAAATTTTTTATTAAAATATTTCCTGAAGTATTAACCCAATATGGTTTTAATTCTTTGTTATCAATATAGTTTAATATACTCCACGGATTATAAACTTCAGCATTTCCAAATTTATAACCATCATACCAATTTTTTACCTCATCTATCTTATATTCAATATTATATTCTTTTAAAGAAATTTCAACTTCTGACTCTGTTAAACCAAAATATTCATCATATGCTTTATTTAATATGGTATTCACTTTTAAATTATTAAGATCTGAAAAAATTCCTGCCTGTGCAACCCTTATTGCTCCAGTAAGAACTCCCATTTTAAGATTTGAATTAGTTTTTAAAACATTGCCGTATAAAGTTTTAAAAAAATCTACTGCTTCTTTATAATACCTGTGTCCATAGGCATATGTTAAAGGAGCATCGTACTCATCTATTAAAATAATTACCTGTTGTTTGTAATAATTAGACAGTATATCACATAAAATTTTTAATCCTTTTTTGACTTCCTCTGTCGAAAGTTTTTCAGTTGCATACTTCATAAAAGTTAATTTATCAAATTCATCTAAATTTTTAAAAATATCTCTATACTCTTTAAATAAACTTTCTAATAGTAATCTTACAGATCTATACAATTTTCAATACTAGAAGACTGTATCCCTTTCATAGAGATAAAAATTACTGGATACTTTCCTTGTTCTATAAAGATAGGGGATTTTTTTATATATAGTTTGTCAAATAATTCCTTATTATTTTTAGACTCCCTTATATCAAAAAAATATTTTAGCATAGACATATTCAAAGTTTTTCCAAATCTTCTTGGACGGGTAAATAGCTTAACCTTTGCTCCGTCATTTATAATCTCTTCTATAAATTTAGTTTTATCTATATATAAATAATTTTCATTTACTAAATCTTTAAAATTTTCTATCCCAATAGGAATTTTTTTTTGCATAGTCTACACCCCCACTTTATTTTTTATATATTATACCATAAATATAAAGTTATGAAAAATATCTCTAATTAATTTTCTAATCTCAAAAAAGAATATAATTTATTTTACAACCATTTTTTCTTTTTAAAAATTAAAAACATCATAATAACAAGAGCTCCCATTATCCCCAAAAGAATAAAGTAACCATATTTCCAATTAAGCTCAGGAATATATTTAAAGTTCATTCCATATAGCCCAGCTAAAAAGCTAAGAGGCATAAATATAGTTGAGATTATAGCTAAAACCTTCATCACCTTATTCATATCATTACTCAATATAGAATAATAAAGATTAAAAAGTTCCGATGTTCTAGAAGTCATATTTTCTAACATATCACAGACTGTTATACTATGATCGTGTAAATCTGAAAAATATATTTTATTCTCCTCTCCAAAATATGATAATATGCTTTCACTTTGAATTTTTGTACTTATCTCTCTCACAGGATAAATCTCTTTTTTCAAAAAAGCAATATCTGATTTTAATTTTAAAATTTTTTCAGCTAACTTATCTGAAAAATCATTTAAAATTTTTCTTTCTAAATTATCAACTTTTTCTTCCATATAATCTAAAGCTACAAAATAATTATCAACCAAAATATCTATGATAGAATAAGCAACATACCCTATTCCTCTTTTAAATACTTCCGAATTTATTTTTTCTATCCTTTTCTTTAATACATCTAAAATTTCACTCTCCCTCTCTTTAAAAGTTAGAAGATAATTTTCTCCTAGAATAAGAGAGATTTGTTCATACTCAATATTTTTACTTTTAGAATTAAAATCAGCTATCTTTAAAACTATAAATATATAATCTTCCCACTCCTCTATTTTTGTCCTTTGACTTGCATTGGTTAAATCCTCTAAAACAAGGGGATTTATATTTAAAGTTTTTCCTATCTTTGCAATCGTTTCAGAGTCATCAATATTATTTAAATTCAACCAATTTAAACTTTCTTTATTTTTTAAAAAAGACAGATCATCCCCTCTTCCAACTATCTCTCTAGCAGTATTTTCCCCATCATATGTATAAAGTTCCATCTCTGTTTTTAAATTTTCATTTTCACTATCTAAAATTGTTCCTGGAGGAAGGCCTAATTTTTTTCTATTATAAATTTCTCTTTTCATATAATAACTCCTTTTTCGAATTAGATTATCTATCCTCTTCGACTTTATTTCTGTGAAAATTGTTTTTTTCTAATTTTTTATTAAGATTAAATTTTTATTTTTCAAAAAATAAAAAAACTCGAGAAACTAATCCCGAGTTTAATTTATTATTCTTTTACTAATTTACCTTGTTTTATCATAGTGATAACAAACTG
The DNA here is from genome assembly GCF_029258315.1 of Fusobacterium sp. Classification (GTDB taxonomy): domain Bacteria; phylum Fusobacteriota; class Fusobacteriia; order Fusobacteriales; family Fusobacteriaceae; genus Fusobacterium_B. The sequence goes on from NZ_JARHZE010000059.1 coordinate 3,215, forward strand.
GTGTGCATCCACTATTGCATTAGTATAAGCAAATTTTGTTTCCCCTTCAAAAAGTCCATTCATAAGAACTTTTTGTTGCTCCTCTTCATTTCTTTCTAATGTATCTAAGTCAATCTCTCCAGCTTTGTACTCAGCTACTAATGAGTCATACATTTTATCAAATGTTTCTTGATATACTAATTCAGATATATCAAATAAATCCATATTTTCCATTATTTCCTCCTATTTCAATTGTGCCAAAATATCTTTATATTGAGCCTTCATCATTTTAAGAGTTGCTTTTTTAAGGAATTGATACCATTTTAATTGCATAGCTTCCATTCCTTTTAAGTTATCCATTAGCATTCTCTTTAAGAAATCAAACTCCTCATAACTTACATTTAATTCTTTTAGCTCTTTGTTTTCACAAGAAACTTTTATATAATCTAAAAATGATAAAACACCTTTCATTTGAGGTACATCTTTATATGTTTTTTCAAATTCTTTTTTTATGTCAACCATAAATCTTGCTAAAAATTTCTTATGATTTTTTTCAAGTTTTATAGAATACTTTCTTTTTCCTTTACCTATTTTTTGTAAAATACCCATCATTCCCATCATAGAAGACATTGTATTTATTTCCATAGGATTAATTTTTTCTGGGTTAACTCTTTGACCTTTCATTTTTACCTCCGCTTTATATTTTCCCTATTATATTTTCTATTTCTTTTTTTGAGATACTTCCCTCTCTTAAAATTTTAATTTCAGATTTACTCATATCAATTATTGTTGATGCTGTCCCTATTGGACATTTTCCCCCATCCACAATAATATCCACTCTCTCTTTAAATATTGGAGAAAGTTCATTGAAAGATGATGGCGTTGCCTCTCCAGAAATATTTGCACTGGTAGTGGCTAAAATCCCCCCAGCACTCTCTATTATCTCTAAAGCTTTTTTTAAATTTGGCATTCTGACTCCAACAGTATCACCATTTGATACCATTATAGCAGGAACCTTATCTTTTTTCTTTAAGATAATAGTTAATCCACCTGGCCAAAATTTGTCGATTAATTTTTCTATCTTCTCTCTGTTTTCATCATTTATTATTGCTATTTCATCAACTTTTTCAAGACTACTTACAAGAGCTATCAAAGGAGAAGAAAAACTTCTAGTTTTAGCTTCATATATTCTTTTTAGAGTGTCCTCTTTTAATACTCCTCCAACTCCATAAACCGTATCCGTTGGATAAATTATTATTTCTCCTTTTTTCAATCTTTCACTAATGTTTTCTAATGATATTTCCATAGTTTTATTTCCTTTGTTCAGATAAAAGATTTATTATGTAAACTAAACTTCTGCAATATATTCTATCATAAAAATAAAAAAAAAGCTAGTGATAGACTAGCTTTTTTTCTTTTATCATTGTTAAATTGATTATTTTTCTTCTAAAGTGTCAATGCTTTCAAATAATTCAGAAACAGACTCATGATTTACTATTCTTTCAATTGCTTTCGCAAATAATACATCAACAGATAATACTTTTATCTTATCTATTTTTTTCTCGTCAGCAAGTTTGATTGTGTCAGTTATTACAACTTCTTTAACTGGACAGTTTTCTAATCTTTCTACTGCTGGACCTGATAAGATTCCGTGGCTACAACAGATATAAGCTTCTTTAGCTCCTCTTTTGATTATAGCTTCTACACCGTTTGTTATTGTTCCAGCTGTATCGATCATATCGTCTATGAAAATAGCTATTTTACCTTCAACATCTCCGATAAGGTTCATAACTTCTGATAAGTTTGGTTTTGGTCTTCTTTTGTCAATGATAGCTATTTTACAGTCTAACCATTCAGCTAATTTTCTAGCTCTTTTTACTCCACCGATGTCTGGAGAAACTACTACTACGTCGTCACCTTTAAATCCTTTACTTAAGAAGTATTTAGCAAGTAATGGTAATGCTTGTAAGTGGTCTACTGGTATATCGTAGAATCCTTGAATTTGATCTGCGTGTAAGTCCATAGTGATTATTCTGTTAGCTCCAGCAGTTGTTAATAAGTTAGCAACTAATTTAGCTGTGATTGGTTCTCTAGGGCTTGATTTTCTTTCTTGTCTAGCATATCCGTAGTAAGGCATTAATACGTTTATTGATTTAGCTGATGCTCTTTTTAAAGCGTCAATAAAAATTAAAAGTTCCATTAGGTTTTCATTAACTGGTCCTGAAGTAGGTTGGATAACAAATATATCTCTTCCTCTTACTGTTTCGTCAACTCTAACATAGATTTCTCCGTCTTTAAATCTTACGATTTGAACGTCTCCTAAGCTACAGTTTAATCTCTTAGCTATTTTCTCAGCTAATTCAACATTTGATGTTCCTGAAAAGATTTTTACTTCTTTCATATCAATTTGCATTTGTCTATTTCCTCCATTTAAGTTTTATTATTTGCTTATTTCTTTCTACTGCTAGAGCATCCTCTGGCACATCTTTAGTTATAACTGATCCTGCTCCTGTTAAAGCATTATCTCCTATATTAACTGGTGCAACCAACATTGTACTACTTCCTATAAATACTTTCTCTCCAATATGAGTATCAAATTTATTGACACCATCATAGTTACAAGTTATTGTTCCCGCTCCTATATTTGTATCTTTTCCAACAGTAGCATTACCAAGATAAGTTAGATGTCCTGCCTTTACCCCTGGCTCTAATGTAGATTTTTTAACCTCAACAAAGTTTCCTATATGAACTTTTTCTTTTAAATGAGCTTTTGGTCTAAGATGTGCAAATGGTCCCATTGTTACCTTATCTTCTAATATACTTTCTTCAATAACTGAAGATTCTACCCTTATATCATTTTTTAATATACTATCAATTATTCTTGTATTTCCTATTATTTCACAGTTTTCTCCAATTACTGTATTTCCTTGTAAAACAACCCCTGGATATATAACTGTATCCTTACCAATTTTTACTGTTTCTTCTATATAAGTAGTAGCTGGATCTATAAGGATTACTCCCTCTTCCATCAACTCTTTATTTTTTCTTTCTCTTAATACTCTAGATGCTTGAGCAAGTTCCACTTTAGAATTAACTCCTAAAATTTCCTCACTATTTTCTAGTACAAAACTTGATACTTTTTTTCCTTCTTTAACTTGAATTCCAATTATATCAGTTAAGTAATACTCACCTTTTTCATTGTTATTGTCTATTTTATCTAAAGCCTTAAATAATTCTTTAGCATTGCAACAATATACTCCAGCATTTACTTCTTTTATTTTCTTTATCTCATCACTTGCTTCTTTTTCTTCAACTATTCCTATTACATTTCCATTTTCTTTTACTATTCTTCCATAACCAAATGGATTTTCATATACAGCAGTAAGAACTGTTGTAGTACAATTATTATTTTTATGATAGTTGTACATATTTTCTAATGTACTACTTTTTAAAAGAGGTGTATCACCACAAAGGATCATTACATCTCCTTCATAATCTTTTAATTTTTCTTTTGCTTGCATTATTGCATGTCCAGTTCCTAATTGTTCTTCTTGAACAACATATGAAACCTCACCTATCTTTTTAAGAATCTCCTCTTTCTTATGTCCTAAGATTAAAATATTCTCTTCTATATTTATTTTCTCTAATTCTTTGATTATTTTTTGAACCATTGGTATTCCATTTACTGTATGAATTACTTTTGGTAATTCTGATTTCATTCTAGTTCCTTTTCCAGCAGCTAGTATCAACGCTTTTAATTGCATACGATCCCTCTCTTTAAAAAAATATTCTACTAAATTATACCATATAAACAAAATTATGCAACATAAATTCTAAAAAATTTATTATTTGGTTAACTTTTCATACGCTTCATTGATCTCTTTAAATTTTTTCTCATGATAATCTCTTTCTGCTTGAGTTGCATTAGCATATTTATCAGGGTGATGTTCTTTAGCTTTCGCTCTAAATGCTTTTTTTATTTCTTCTTGAGTTGCTCCCTGTTGAATTCCTAACACACTATAATATTTTGTTTTATCTTCGAAATAGTTATTATAATTATTATAGTTTGAACCATTGTTTCCATAGTTTCCACCATAGTAATATCCACTATTCTGTTGATTTGCTCTTTTAAAGAACTCCTCAAAATCTTCTGCATTTGATGTAGATCTATAATAATATGTCTTTGTTCTATTTGTGTTGCTCTTTCCTGTAAGCATATTCCAAATTATATATATAAGTATAAATGGGAAAAATACAACTATCATATAACCAAAAAAGACAATCAATACTGCCAATACCAACAATGCAGGAATAAAACTAATAGCTCTTTGTGGCCCTAAAACTCCTGCCAATATAAAAAATAAAATTAACACTATTATTAACGCAATTTCCATTTTTTCTCCTTATTAAAAAAATTTCTATTATTTAGACTATTATTTTTCCAATATTTTCCCAAAATTCCAATTTTTTTAAAACTATTAATTAATTTCTATTTTTTAATATTCTATTTACAAAGTTAAATTTTGTCAAACACAGACTAATAGAAATTATATCATTTAGTTTACTAATATTCAATATTAAATTTAAAAAATTCTTCTTTTTCAACTACATTTTTTCTAATATTTTCAACTTTACTCAGAGGACTACCCATTTTTAAATATTTTTCACCAATAAATATCTTTTCTTCATCTCCTTGTAAAAATATCTCTACATCTCCATTGTCTAAATTTTTAATTTTTCCATTTAATCCCAGCTTACTCAATCTATATCCCACATAAAATCTGTAACCAACCTTTTGAACTCTTCCCTCTACTATATAATGAAAAGTTTTCATCTTTCACCTCTATTTTAGATTTATCATAGCTCCTTCAAGTCCATCACATTCAGATACAACTATTCTGTCAAGATTTAACATCTCCATCACTTCTAAAATTATTGTAGTCCCCGCTATTATATTTTCTCCTCTCTCTGGCTGTAAACCTATCATCTTCATTCTTTCCTCTAGGTTTAAACTTAAATATTTTTTCATATTTTCTTCCAGCATCTCTTTTGTCAAAGTAAATAAATGAACTTTATCAGAGTCATACTCCTTCATTTTTTCATAAACACTAACATTTGTAGTTACAGTTCCTGCTACTCCAACAAATACAAAATCTCTCCCTCTAAACTTCTCTATCTCTCCTATTCTCTCTATAACAGACTCTCTACACTCCTCTAACTTTCTATAATCATCATTTAAAAAGAATTTTTTTGTTTCTCTCACAGCTCCAACTTTAAAACTTTTTACATATTCTATTTTATTTCCATTTCCATAAATAAACTCTGTACTTCCTCCACCTATATCCATAAGAAGTATATCATCTTTAAATTCTGTACTTGTACCTGCAAAAGTCATCTCTCCCTCTTGTGATCCAGATATAACTCTTACCTCAACCTCTGTTGTATCTAAAATTTCTTTTATAATCTCCTCTTTATTTTTAGATTCTCTTATTGCTGAAGTGGCAAACCCTATTATTTTTTCACACTTTAATTCATCACTTATATTTTTAAAATATTTTATAATAGATATTAATTTATCTATCCCCTCTTTTGCAATACTTGTATCACTCTGAATAAAGTTTCCTAGTTTTGTTATTCTAGTTTCCTTATAAATTTTTTTTAATATTTCAATTTTATTATTTTTTTCTTCAACCTCTGCTAAAAACAATCTACAAGAATTTGTTCCTATATCAATTATCCCTTTTATATATTTTTTCATTTTTTCTCCTATTTTTTCAACTATTTCAATACTTTCTACATCTAATACGACAGTTACTCGTCGTAATTGTATATCATTATTATAACAAAAAATGAAAAAAATGTTTATAAAAAATTTTTAGGAGGAAAAATGAAAAACTTTAAAACTTTTATCTTAATGGGAGTTATGACATTTTTAATGCTCTTCATTGGAAATTTAATAGGGGGAAGACAAGGAGTTTATTTTGCTTTTATCTTTGCTGGAATCACTAATTTTATATCGTATTGGTATAGTGATAAAATTGTTCTTTCTATGTATGGAGCAAGAGCTGTAAAAGAAAATACAAATCTTTATAAATTGGTTGAAAGATTAGTTAGAAAAGCTGATTTGCCTATGCCTAAGGTATATATAATAGATTCACCACAACCAAATGCTTTTGCCACTGGAAGAAATCCTAAACACGCTGCTGTGGCTGTCACTACTGGAATTTTAGAAATTCTTGATGACAACGAGCTTTCTGGAGTAATTGGGCACGAATTAGGACACGTTAATAATATGGATATTTTAATCGGAACTGTTGCTGCCACTTTTGCTGGAGCTATATCTTTTCTAGCTAGTATTGCTAAGTGGGGAGCTATCTTTGGTTCTAGTAGAGATGATGAGGATAGAAATCCTTTAGCTCTTATCTTAGTTTCTATCTTTGCTCCAATAGCTGCTATGTTAGTTCAAATGGCTATATCTCGTACTAGAGAATATAAAGCTGATGAGTTTGGTGCAAAACTTAGTGGAGATCCTCTTTATCTTGCAAATGCTCTAAAAAAATTGGAGCTTGGAGTTAGAAGAAATCCTATGGATGCTAATCCTGCCACAGAAAATATGTTTATTGTTAGCCCTCTAGCTGGTGATAAAATGGCAAATCTTTTTAGTACCCATCCATCTACACAAGATAGAATAGAGAGATTATATGAAATGGCTAGAAAATAAAAAAAGTCCTCTTTTATAGAGGATTTTTTAATATACAATTTTTATATTTTCTTTTGCTAATCTGTCTCTTATTTTTTCTACAATCTCTTTTCTTTCAACTGTATTCACTTCATTGAAAAAAATATATTTTTCACTATTTAAACTATTATGAAAAAATTTTCCTTTTAAAATAAATTTAATTAAAAAATTTAAGTCCAATTTTTTTTCTAAATACTCAGAATAATTTCTTTTAAATATTTCAAATCTATGTATATTCTCTTCATTTATCTTAAGATCTAAAATATTAAGATTAATAACTCCTATAACTTTTGTAGAACTTGGAAATATACAAGGCTCCGTTTCATTCCAATCCTTCAATATTTTTTCTTTTGCTCCATCTCCCTCTACAAGAATATAATCAAATTTTTCTTTTAACCTTTCTACCTCTTGATAATCAACACCTATTATCTTATTTCCTAAAATACTTTTCCCTATAACAAAAATATTTTTATTATCTCCGAAAATTTTTATCCTCTCCTCTATGATTTCTAAACTTTCAAACTTTTCTTTTGGAGGAATATAAATTTTTGTAGTTGTCGTTATAAGAACCTTTCCCTTTTTTGAAAGCTCTTCACTTAAAAGATAGATAAGAGAAGTTTTTCCTCCAGCCCCTGTAACTGTTATTATATCCCCTTTTTTTATATTAAATTTCTCAAACATTTTTTCTCCCTCTCTAAACAATTTTTATTTTTTTTACATCAAAATGAAAAAATAATTTTAGGTGATTTTATGGCAAAAATTTATGTATTACTAGCTGAAGGTTTTGAACTTATGGAAACAACAGTTCCAATAGATATTTTAAAAAGAGCTGGCATTAAGGTAACAACCCTTTCTTTAAATAAAACTCCCTCTGTCAATTCAGCTCAAAATATCCCTATCATAGCTGATGAGATTTTTAAAGATTATAAAGATGCTGATGGTATTTTTCTAGCTGGAGGGTATAGTAACTATGAAAATTTATTTAGAAGTGATGAGGCATTTAGAATGATAGATTTTTATTTAAAAAATAATAAATTTATCTTTGCAATTTCTGGAGCCCCTTACTCCTTAGCTAAACACAATCTAATTAACAATAGAACTATCTCTGTCCATAAAACTTATGAGGAAAAAGCAAAAGAATTTTGTAATATTTCCTCTCTTCCAATAACTTTGGATAAAAATTTAATAACTTGTAAAAGTACAGGTTTTGTTCAAGATCTAGCTTTTGAAATAGTAAAAATCCTTGCTCCTGATAAACTTGAAAAAGTCAAAAAAGGTTTGGGTATCTTATAAGAAAAGGTGATCCTTAAGAATCACCTTTTTTATATATCCCATTTTCTTTTATAAATTTTATAAGTTTTGGATCTAGTATATCACTACAATCTTCATCTTTTTTTAATTTTTGTTTTATTTCAGTAGAGGAGATATCGTAATAATCATTTTCAAATTCAATTATCTTATCTGATTTAATTTCACTTACATATCCCTTTCTTCTTAGAATAACAACTGTGGAATTTTCAAGAATTTCTTTATAATTTTTCCATTTTGTAAAATAAGCTGCTGAGTCCCCACCGATTATTTCAAAATATTCATTCTCTCTTCCGTAGATCTCCATAAGATTATCCAAAGTCTTATAAGTATAAGAAATTTCATCTTTTTCTATCTCAATCTTAGAGATCTCTACCTTTTCTATATCTCCAAATACAAGATTGCACATCTCATATCTTAAAATATTGTCAGACAGATTATTTTTTCCGTGAGAGGCTCTTCCAACTGGTATAATCAAAAGTTTATCCAATTTAAGATTTTCTATTGCATATTGAGCTACATTTTTATGTCCAAAATGTGGAGGATCAAAACTTCCACCATAAATACCTATTCTCAATTTTCTATCTCCATTATATTTTTTATTAGTTCCTCTTCATTTCTTGAAGTTTTTATATTATCTCTAATATCCTTTTCTCTGAAAATTCTAGCAATGCTAGACATAAGTTTTAAATATTCCTGCCCCTTTTCTTTTGGTCCACCTACTAAGACAACTACTTTTATAAGTTCTCCATCAATAGCCCCAAAATCAACAGCATTTTCTAAAACAGCAATACTTACAACTAGGTCTTTCACCCCATCACATCTAGTGTGAGGCATAGCTATTCCCATTCCTATCCCTGTACTACCTATATTTTCTCTTTCCATTATATTTTTAAAAAATATATCCTTATCTTCTACTAAATCTGTATTTTCACTAATTAAATTTACTATTTTTTCTAGTATTTCCTCTTTTGTGTTTTTTCCTTTGATAAATTTTATTAATTTTTCATTAGTATATTTAACCATTTTTTCCCCTCTTATTTACTAAGATTTTCAAAAATAACTTCCTTAATATCTATTAATTTTTCTACATTTTCTAATTTTTCTACTCTATCCATTTTTTCTTTTAAAATACTTATATATTTTTTATCATTAATATACTCATATTTTTCTAATAGATTTAAATATCCTAAAACTTTTAATCCCTCAACATTTCTATATTTTTCTATGTTATTATTAAATCTCTCTCTTAAAGATTCCTTTGTTAAATTTTCATCTACATACACATTTTCATACTCATATAAATCAAATCTTAATTTTGTTATATAAGAGATTACAAAATAAAATACCTCTAAAGAATATCCAAATTTTTCAAAAAATTCTCTCATTGAATGGATATAAAGAGATTTTTCAGATTTTATATTGTCCATTAAAACTATTTCAGATATAAATTTAAAAAATTCTTCCTCATCTCTCTTATAAAGTTCATATAAATATTTAATTCCATACTCTAATTTACCATTTACAACCAATTTTATTATATTTTTTTTCATTGAAACTGTATCAATATTTTGTATTCTACTAAGTGAATTATCTTTTAAACTATCTTGCTCAGAAAAGTCCATTTGACTTTGAAAATATCTTAAAAACTTTTCATCATTTTCATAAAGAGCTGAAAATAAAACATAATTTCCCTCTTTTCTTTTTATTCTTCCCAATTCATCTATTGTAAAAAAAGCCTTTTTATTTGTAGTATGAATTAATTTTCTTAAAAAACTCCCCCTAGATTTTTCACTTGCCTCATAGATTTTTTCTATTTCAAGAAATAACTCCTCACATTTAAAATCTTTTAGGTTTGATATATTACTCATTCATTTCTCCTCTCAAACACTCTAAAGTATTGTCCTCTAGTATATCAAATTCTATTTTTAAAACAAATAGTTTATTTATTTTCATATCTTTTGGTAGTTTTACCATATCTTTTTCTGTTGTGATTATATATTCGGCCTTCATATCCTCAGCACGCTTTTGTATAAGATCCAAATCTTTTTGTGTAAAACTGTGGTGATCTAAAAAATCAACCCTCTCTATGTAAGCTGGATCCAATGAAATAACTGTCTTTTCAAAGTTCAATGGATTTGCAAGTCCTGAAAACAGTAGAACTCTTTTTCCCTTTACCCAGAAAAGCGGTTTCATATTTCCTTCCATATCATACAAAGCCTTTATCCCGTGAACTGCAACTGACACAGGTTTTTTATATCTATCTTTTAAAAATCTTTTAAGCTGTCTTAAATCTCTCTGAGGTATAAGATCCGATTTTGTAATTATAAATTCTGACGCTCTCTTTGCTCCTGTATCAAACTTTTCTCTAAGAGTTCCTTTTGGAAGTAAAGCTCTCCAACCAAATGGATTCGTTGCATCAATAAGAACTATATCCCAATTTCTAAAAAACTTTCTATGTTGAAATCCATCATCTAAAAGAATTGTATCAGCATTAAAAACTTTCTTAGCAAGTTTAGCAGCCTCATATCTACTTCTACCAACTATTACAGGAACTTTTAAATTTAAAGCGTGGCTATAAGGCTCATCTCCACTTTCCTTAGTACTCACCAATATTTTTTCTCCATCAGAAACAACCAAAGGATCAACTTTTCTCTTTCCTCTATATCCTCTTGAAACTACTACAACATTTCTTCCTTGATCGTGTAACTTTTTTGCAAAATATTGTACAGCTGGAGTTTTTCCTGTTCCTCCAACTGTTATATTTCCTATACAGATCACAAAAAGATCATCTATTCTATTTATTTTTAAAATTTTCTTATCATAGAGCCAGTTTCTCAAACTAGTAATAAGATAATATATATATGATAATAATTTCATTTTTCCCTCTTCAAACTGTTTATTTTTATACTTTCTATATTTTACCCTTAATTTACATAAAAATCAAAGAAAAATTTATTTATTACAAAATATTTTTTCTAAAGTTTTACAGGGACTATCTTAGATATTCCTATTTTTTTATTCATAGTAACTCCAAATATACTATCAGAGGATCTCATTGTCTCCTTATTATGTGTTATTAAAATGAATTGCGATTTATCTGTAAATTCTTTTAATTTTCCAATAAGTTTTTTTGTGTTCTTTTCATCAAGAGCCGCCTCAATCTCATCAAGGAAAGTAAAAGGACTTGGTTTATACATAAATATAGCCATTATAAATGCTATTGCCACCATTGATTTTTCTCCACCTGAAAGAAGTGTCAATGATTGTCTTTTTTTATTTTTAAATTTAACAAAGATTTCAACTCCACAGTTTTCAAAATCCTCTTCATTTGATATAGTCAAACTTCCCTCTGAGTTGTCAATAGTTTCCATACACATCTGATTAAAATTATTATTTATACTATTGTATGCATCATAAAATCTCTGTCTTATAGAGTTTCCAATGTCCTCTATTATTTCAAGCAATGAATTTCTACTTGCCTCTAAATCATCTTTTTGGGATTTTATAAAATTATATCTTTGATCCAGTTCTTTAAACTCCTCAACTGCCAATAGGTTTACATTTTCAAAATCTTTTAATTTATTAGTCAGATATTTTACCCTTTCTAAAGAAGATTTATAAATATTTTCCTCAATAGGTTTCATATTTATGTTTTCCATCTCGCCTATTTTCTCTTGTAAATTATTTATTTTTTCTTGATAATCTAAAGACTTTGCTTTTTCTCCAGATATTTTTTCTTCTTCCTTATATTTTTTTGTTTCAATATCTTTTATTATCCCTATCAATTCCTTCTCTTTTATTTGAAGAAGTTGCTCTTTCTCGTCAGCTACACTTAACTCTTTATTCTCTTTTTCAAATTGTAACTCTTTTTCCTCTTTGCTCTTCTCAATATCCAAAAGATTTCTCTTAATATCTTCCATCTCTTTTTTCAGATTTTCAAGTCTTTGATCAGCAGTTAATCTTTCCTTTTGAAGTTCATCTTTTTCTATTTTATTTTTTTCTATATCATTTTTTATTTGCACAGTTCTGTCTTTAGTGTTTAAGAATTTTATCTTTATATCTGAATAATCAGCTTTTATCTTACTGATATTCTCCCCTAAACTATTAAGTACCTCTGTATTCTTTTCTATAAACTCTCTTATCTCTTTTGTATTTTTTTCCAAGCTCTGTTTATTTTCATTTGATTCTTTTATTCTTTTGTTGTACTCCTCTAGATAGATCTCTTCCTCTTCCTTTTCACTAAAGGCTACTTTTTTCTCTTTTTCAAATCTTTGTTCTCTACTTTTTAAATTTTCAAACTCTTCAGTATAATTTTTAATATTTTTTCTAATTGTACTGTTTTCACTATCTAAACTTTGAGTTTTTTCCTCTAATTTATATAGTTTTTCATTATTTTCTTCTAAATATTTTTTTATCTTCTCTATTCTAATTTGATTTTCAGATATTATAGTTTCAAGTCTTCTAAGCTCTTTTCTTCTTTCAAACATCTGAGAGATAGCAGAGTTTTTATTTTCTCCCCCTGTTATTCTTCCAGATCCACTTATAAGCTCTCCTGAAAGGCTTACTATATTTCCAGAAAAAATATTTTTCTTTGAAATTGAAATAGCTGTATCAATATTTTCTACTATCAATAGGTTTCCTAAAACCATATCAATAATTTTTTGATATTTTTTATCAAATTCAACAAGCTCAGAACCTCTACCAACTACCCCCTGAATATTTGGTATATCTTTTTTAGTAAAAGTTTTAATAGTATCCAAAGCTAAGAAAGAGGCCTTTCCAACCTTTCTTTCCTTTAAGATCTCAATACATCTTTTAGCCACTCCACTATTTTCAACAACTATATCCTGAAGATTTCCAGCTATTGATGCCTCAATAGCCTTTTCAAATTTTTCAGGTATATTTATAATAGATATTAAAGCTCCCTCTACACCTTTCATTCCAAGATTTAATATCTCTTTTACACCCTTATAAAATCCTTCATTATGCTCTTCAAATCTCTGAATAGTGTTATATTTACTTTGAGCCTTCTCAACCTCAATTTCACTTTTTCTAAATTCATCGTTTGCTCTATTTATCTTTATACTGATTTCACTTATATTTTTTTCACATTCACTTTGAGACTTTTCATTTTCTTTTAATCTATTTTCAGAGTTAATCTTATTTTTTTCAGCCTCTTCAAATAACTTTTTATTTTCTAAAAGTTTTTTCTCTATCTCTTCAAGTTCTTGATTAAGAGTTTTTATCTTAGACATACTACCTTTTATTCTTTTTTCAGAACTTTCAATCTCATTATCATATTGAAGTTTAGTAACCTCAAAATCTAGTATCTGTCTTTTCTTAACTTCTAACTCTCTCTCTAGTTCTGTTTTTTTAGTTTCTAACTGATTAACCTCTTTCTCTAAAGTTTTTACTTTTTCCTCACTTGTTTCTAAGAAAGAGATTAACTTTTTATTTTCCTCTAAAAATCTTTCATACTCCTCTTTATTTTTTTGGATCTTTTCATTGAAAGTTTTTAATCTCTCTTCTCTCTCTTTTTCTTCTCTTTGATACCCTTTTTCTCTTTCAAGGAGTTTAGCTTTTTCCTTTTCAAAATTATTGATAATATTTTTTAGATCTTCATTTTTATTTATCAACTCTTGAATAGTATTTTTTACCTCTTCTATACCTTGTCTTACTTGAGAGATCTCTTTTTCCTTATTCTCTTTTTCTTTTAAAATCTCCTCTAAATTTTTTATAATCTCAATCTGTCTTAGATTTGATTTTTCTAAAAATTCTCTATTCTGTCCAAGTTCAAAAGTGATAACCCCTTTATTTAAAGAGTCTCTTTCCTCTTTCAAATTTAAAAATTCCAAAGCTTTTTCAGCTTGTTTTTTTATTTTTATCCTTTGTTCCCCTGTTTCTGTTAGGATAAGATCTATTTTTTCAACCTCATTGACTACATTGGCTAATTTTTTTTCAGATTCTATCTTTCTTATCTGATATTTTTTTACACCAGCAGCCTCTTCGATAATCTCCTTAACCTCTTTTTTAGAGGAAGATATTATTCTCTCAACCTTCCCCTGTCCTATAACAGAGTAAGCAGATTTTCCAATACCCGTATCCATAAACATATCACTAATATCTTTAAGTCTAGCTCTTTTATCATTTATAAGATATTCATTATCCCCTGAACTATAAATCTTTCTAGTGATTTTTAAAGTCTGTTCATCTGTTGGAAAATACCCATCTTTATTATCTATAAAAAGAGAAACCTCAGCACTTCCAGCACCTTTTTTAGACTCTCCACCAGAAAATATTATATCCTTACTCTCTTTTGCTCTAATATTTTTATATGATTGTTCTCCTAGCACCCAAAGGATAGAATCTAGTATATTAGATTTTCCAGATCCATTTGGTCCCACTATTGATGTTATCCCACCATTAAAATCTATTTTTATTCTTTCGCCAAAAGATTTAAATCCGTATATCTCTACTCCCTTTAAATGCATCTTCTCTCCTTAATCTTCTACAATATATATTTATCTAAATTTTCTTCTTCTTTATCTTCTTTTATAAATTTTTCAACCATTTTTTTATCAATAGTTATTTTCTTCATTTTTTCATATGGAGCCTCAAACATTATATCTCTAAGTACCATCTCAATTACTCCTGCAAGTCTTCTAGCTCCTATATTCTCAACATTACAGTTCTGTTCATAAGCATACTCTGCTATTCTTTCAATGGCAACCTTTGAAAAATTAATCTCAACATTGTCCACTAATAAAAGATTTTTATATTGATCTATTAGATTATAATCTACCTCTGTAAGAATTTTTACAAAGTCCTCTTTTGTAAGATCATTCATCTCTACTACAATAGGAAATCTTCCCTGTAATTCTGGCATAAGATCTGAAAAACTAGACTCACTAAATGCTCCTGCTGCTATAAATAAAATATGTTCTGTCTTAACTGGTCCATATTTAGTTATAACTGTTGTTCCTTCTACTATCGGTAAAATATCTCTTTGAACCCCTTGCCTTGATACTTCCCCTCTTCCTTCACTATTAGTTGCTGCTATCTTATCTATCTCGTCTATAAAAATTATTCCATTGTCCTCTACTCTTCTTACTGCCTCTAATCCTATGGATTCCATATCTAAATTATCATCTATCTCTTTATTTATTATAATTTCAATAGCATCTTTTACTTTTGTCTTAGACTTTTTCGCCTTTTTATTATCACCTAAATTCATAACATTTTGAAGAACATTTTCAATATCATTTTTTTCAGAATATCCCATTATCTCTATTATAGGTCCTCTTGTTTCATATTGACTTTTATCCATCTCAACATATTCTTCATCATATTTTCCTGATTTTATATCATCCATAAGATTATTTTTAAATTCATCATTTAAACTATCTAATTCATTTATTAATTTAGCAACTTTTTCCACAGCATCTTCATAGTATTTTTCTCTTAATTTTTCTGTTTCTTCAGCTCTAACTCTTTTCACAGTAAGAGAAACTATATCTTTTATAATACTCTCAACATCTTTTCCAACATATCCAACCTCAGTATATTTTGTAGCCTCAACTTTTAGAAAAGGTGAATTTGTTATTTTTGCAAGTCTTCTTGCAAGTTCTGTTTTTCCCACTCCTGTTGAACCCATAAGGATTACATTTTTAGGAGTTATTTCTTTTCTCATAACCTCATCTTTTATATTTTGTCTTCTATATCTATTTCTCAAAGATATTGCTAGATTTTTTTTAGCCTCATCTTGAGAAACTATATATTTATCCAATTCTTTTACAATCTCTTTTGGAATCATCTTCTCTCCTTTATACATAAAAAAAGCTAACTTTTCAGCTAGCTTATTTTAATATCTCATCTATATTTTTCTTTAGCTCTGCTAAAGCTCTCGCTCTGTGACTTATTTGATTTTTTAAATCTTTCATTTCAGCTGTTGTTTGACCATACTCTTTTATATAAAAATATGGATCATAACCAAATCCGTACTCTCCACGAGGCTCATCAATTATCTCTCCATGAACTTCTCCAGTAAAACTATATGTTTCTCCTGTTGGTTTTGCTAGAGTTATTACACAGACAAACTTAGCTTTTCTATTTTCAATCCCTTGAAGATTAGCAATAAGTTTTTTATTATTTTCTTCATCTGTTGCATGTTCTCCAGCATATCTAGCTGAATATACTCCCGGAGCTCCATTTAAAGCTTCTACACATATTCCAGAATCATCAGCTATTGTTATCATATTTGTAAATTTAGCTATTTCTAAAGCTTTTTTCTTAGAGTTCTCTTCAAAAGTATTTCCATCTTCAACAACTTCTGGAATATCTATCCCATCTTTTATTGAAAGTATCTCTGTATTTTCCATTGAAAATATCTTTTTTATCTCTTCAATCTTATTTTTATTTCCAGTTGCTAAAAATATTTTCATTTTTTCTCCTTATTTTTCAGTTCCAAACTCTTCTTCTAAAGTTTTCTCTTGAATTTCAAACAGTTCATTTATTCCCTTTTCTGCTAAATCAAGAAGTATATTTAGCTGTGCTCTTGAATATGTAGCCTCTTCTCCTGTTCCTTGAACTTCTACATACTCTCCTTTATCAGTCATAATTACATTCATATCAACTTCAGCAGCTGAATCTTCACTGTATTTAAGATCTAACATTGGTGTTCCTGCAACAATTCCAACACTTATAGCAGCTATTTTTGATTTTAATGGATTTTCTGTTAAAACTCCCTCTCTAACCATTCTTTCAATAGCCATATGAAGAGCAATATATCCACCTGTTATAGATGCTGTTCTTGTTCCACCATCAGCTTGAATTACATCACAATCTATTGTTATAGTTCTTTCTCCAATTTTATCCAAATCAATACAAGCTCTCAATGCTCTTCCAATAAGTCTTTGTATCTCCATTGTTCTTCCTGTAAGTTTTCCCTTAGCAGATTCTCTTTGATTTCTTTCCTCTGTGGCTCTTGGTAACATTGAGTACTCAGCAGTTATCCAACCCTTTCCTGTATTTCTTAAAAATGGAGGCACCTTATCTGAAACAGATGCTGTACAAATTACTTTTGTATTTCCAAAAGCTATAAGAACAGATCCCTCTGCGTGCATTGTATAGTTTCTTACAACTTCAACTTTTCTAATATTATCTACTTTTCTTCCATCTTCTCTTATAATTTCGTTCATCTCTTTCCACCTTTTATTCTTCTTCTATTTTACTGTATTGAATATTATATAGTTTAGCATACAATCCATTTTTATCCAATAACTCTTGATGTTTTCCAATCTCTTTAATTTCACCTTTATTCATTACAACAATTTTATCAGCTGAAATTATTGTTGATAATCTATGAGCTATTACAAAAGTTGTTCTTCCTAGCATAAGTTTATCTAACGCCTCTTGTACCAATCTTTCTGATTCTGTATCAAGAGCTGATGTAGCCTCGTCAAGTATCATAATAGCTGGGTTTTGTATTAAAGCTCTAGCTATCGCTATTCTTTGTTTTTGTCCACCAGATAATAAAACTCCTCTTTCTCCAACCTCTGTTTCAAAACCTTTCTCCAATTCTTCGATAAATTTATAGGCATTTGCCATTTTAGCTGCCTCTATTATCTCCTCTCTTGAAACATTTGGTTTTCCAAAAGCGATATTTTCTGCAATAGTCCCGCTAAATAAAAATGTATCTTGAGGAACCATTCCTATATATTGTCTATATTGTTTTAAAGAAAACTCTCTTATATCTGTACCATTAATTTTAATACTTCCACTATCTATATCATAGAATCTTGGTAAAAGATTTACAATTGTAGTTTTTCCACTTCCACTACTTCCTACAAAGGCAACAACCTCACCTTTTTTTACATCAAAACTTACATCTTTTAAAACTTTTGACTCTGTATTTGGATAAGTGAAATCTACATTTTCAAATTCTATTCTATCTACTTCACCATTAAATATTTTGGGCTCTTCAACAAAACAATCAACCTCAGTTTTAACTTTAAATATCTCCATTACCCTATCACCCGAAGGAATAATCTCATAAAGTTCACTGTTTCTTCTTATAAATCTCTTAAGTGGTTGTTGCATAAGTCCAGCAGCTGTTAAGAAAGAGATTAAATCTCCAGGAGTAAATCCTTTTAAATATATAATTGCATATCCTCCATAAGCAGCTATCATAACTAACATCAATGCTGTTAAAACCTCATTTATTGGAGATATTTTTGCTTTTACTTTAGCAGCCTTATATATTTTTTGCATCTCATCATCTGTAACATCTCTATACTTATCTACCATCTCATCAACTTTATTGAAGCCTTTTACAACTTGGATACCTGCAAGAGATTCTTGCATAAAAGCTGTTGCTCCTCCAATTGTATCCTGTCTCTCTTTTCCCATACGCTTTAACTTTCTAGTATATCTTTTTACCATTGCAAATATAGCTGGTGCAACTATTAAAGCTATAAAAGACAAAACCAAATCCAGTTGGAACATTCTCACTAAAAATGCACAAACTGTTATTATCTCTCTAAGCATATCAAATAATAAGAAACCTATTCTTCCAAGACTAGATGAATCTCCAGACAGTCTAGCCATAATATCTCCCAATTTATTTTGAGTAAAGTACGACATTGGAAGGTGCTCTAAATGTTTAAATATATCTATTTTAACCTCTCTTCTTATCTTTTCACTTAAATAAACAGAGGTAGTTTCAGCATAATAAGCTGATATGGATTTTATAACAGTTGTTAAAAATATTCCTGCTCCCACCATAAGCATCATTTTTCCATTTTTTGATATTAAAACGTCATCAACTAAATATTTTGATAACCAAGCTGGAACAGCTCCCATAGCTGATGAAAGAACTGATAACAATAAAGTTCCCAACAACCATTTTTTATATTTAAAACTATATTTTACAAATCCACCTAAGGCATCACTATTATATATCTTTGCTATTTTATCTCTAAACATCTTTTTTTCCTTTCAATATATATTTTCCATAACTTCTAGTTATATTTTCTCCATAAAGTTTCTTTCTTATATCATTTATATTAGACTTAGTTTCATTTATATTGTCTAACATATATTCCATTTTTTCTAAAACTTTTTCTTTTGTAAAATCTTTTCCTATTAGTTCTGGATAAACTTCTTTATTTTCAGTTAAATTTGGTAGAGATATATATTTTATTTTCAATAGATACTTTCCTATTAGATAGTTTAATAAACTTGTTTTATACACCACTATTGCAGGTAATCCCATTATTGCTAGCTCTAAAGTTACAGTCCCTGAGGCAGCAATAGCAATCTTAGATCTTTTAACACACTCTTCTAAACTATCTTCTGATATCTCTAAATTTGAAAATTGAGATAAATCAAATTCAACCCATTTAAAAGTTTTTTTATCTGGTAATTTCAGTAAAAATTTTTCATCACTATTTTTTACTAAATCTATCATCACAGGCAACAATGAAGTAACCTCTTGCTTCCTACTCCCTGGTAATAATAATATCTTATCCCCTCTCTCTTCTATAAATGGATATTTTTCTATAAAAGGATTTCCATAATAGATAGCGTCTATTCCATACCTTTTATAAAATTCAACTTCCCAAGGGAAAATTACCATAATATGATCTGCTAATCTCAATTTTTTTATTCTCTTTTTCCCCCATATCCAAAGTTTTGGAGGAATATAATAAAAAACTTCTACTTCTGGTAGATGTTCTTTTAAAAGTTTTAAAAATTCAAGGTTAAATCCACCATAATCAACAAGTATAACTTTTTCTATTTTATTTTCCTTTATAAAATCAAGATATTCATAGGCTTTTTGTTTTAAAAATTTATATTTTTTTAAAGCTTCAAAAAATCCCATTATTGCTAAATCTTTTATATCTAATATTGACTCTACACCCAAAGCTTTACAGTGTTCTCCCACAACTCCATAAAATTCAACTGTATTATCTATACTCAAAATATTTTTTATTAAATAAGAAAGATGTAAGTCTCCTGATACCTCTCCTGTTGATACAAAAATTTTCATAAATTTACCTCAATATTTTATTTTATTCCAATGATAAATATATTGTTTTCATTTGCTAATTTTATTGCTTCCTCTTGGTCAGTGAATATCATTTTTCCTGCCTCTCCCACAACTCCCTTTGCCTTTATCTTTATCAAAGTTTTTATAGTTTCAACTCCTATTGTTGGAATATCAACCCTCATATCTTGCTGTGGTCTTGACATTTTTACAATGATACAACCCTCTCCACCAAGTTCTCCACCCCTTAGTATAGCCTTATCAGTTCCCTCTATCCCCTCTAATGCTATAACCGATGAATCTTTACATACCACTGTTTGTCCTGCATCAACTTCACTTAAAGCCTTTGCAGCCTCTTTTCCTAATTTTATTGTTATATAATCCTCTTTATCTGGATTTTTTTCTGTGTAACATCTATTCTCAAACAACACTTTTTTCAAGAAAAAATTTTGTGGAACAACTGAAATACCATTTAATTTAAAAAATGCGATAACTCCAAAAAGGAGAGTTTCATCTTTTTTATCTGGAAGATTTTCAAGAATTTTCTCTCCATATTTGTCAAATTTTACATTTTTAAAAATTAGTTCTTTTTCTACTTTGCCTAACATAATAATTTTTTTTATATCGGATTTTATAAAATATTTTGTAATATTTCCAACTTCTCCAATATTAAATTTTTTAAAATTTTTATGTTTCTGTACATCTTTGTCAACTGTATCAAAAAGTCCTACTGGAAAAAATTCTATATCATTGTTTCTCTCAATTTCTTTCATAATTGAAAATGGAAGTCTTCCATTTCCAACTATTACTCCTATTTTTTCCATTATTTTGCAATCCCCCGTTTACTTTCATTTATAAAGTTAACTAGGGTCATCACATTTTTACTCTCTTTATAAGTTTCTTCCAGTTGAGCTAAAGCTTCTTTTAAAGGCAATCCTTTTCTAAATAATATTTTATAAGCTCTTTTTAAATCCAAAAGTTCTTCATCTGTAAATCCTCTTCTTCTCAAACCTACATTATTAAGTCCTACTGGTATTGCTTTATTCCCATCTGCTAAAATAAACGGACATATATCTTGTGTAACTGCTGAAGCTCCTCCAACCATTGCATGATCTCCTATTTTACAGAATTGATGAATTCCTGTTAATCCTCCAACTATTACCCAATTTCCTATTTCTACATGTCCTGCCATTGTTGCATTGTTAGAAAAAATACAATTATCTCCTATAATAACATCATGAGCAACGTGAACATAAGCCATTAAAAGATTGTTGTTTCCTATTCTTGTCTCCCACTTATCATCTGTTCCTCTATGTATTGTTACAAACTCTCTTATTGTATTGTTGTTTCCTATTATAGTTTTTGTAGGTTCTCCCTTATATTTTAAATCTTGAGAAGCTTTTCCTATTGAAGCGAAAGAATAAATTGTATTATTCTCTCCTATTTCTGTTATTCCCTCTATGACTACATGAGACTGTAAAACTGTATTATTACCTATTTTTACATCTTTTCCAATTAGACAAAAAGGACCTATTTTTACATTATCGCCTATGATTGCACCATCTTCTATTATTGATGTACTGTGTATTTCAGTCACATTAACTCCCCCATTCCAAATTATTTATCCATTATGCTAAAAGTAAATTTTACTTCTGTAACAATTTTTCCATCTACTTTAGCTACACCCTCTGCTTTTACTATATTTCTTCTTTGTTTTATTATTTGAGCTTCATATACTAATTGATCTCCAGGTCTTACTGGTGCCTTAAACTTTACATCTTCAACAGCTGCAAAATATGGAACTTTATCTTTCCCATCTTCACCAGCTAACTCAAATACTAATACTCCTAAAGCTTGTGCTATTCCTTCTATTATTAATACTCCTGGAAGTATTGGATGCCCTGGGAAATGTCCTTGGAAACAAGCTTCATTTATTGTTACATTTTTTAGCCCTACAACTTTGTTATTTTCTTTATCTATTTCCACTATTCTATCCACTAATAAAAAAGGATATCTGTGTGGTATTCTTTCCATTATTTCATTTACTGTTAACATATTTTTTGTAACCTCCAAATTTTATCTATCATTATTATACTATATACTCTATTTTTTTGATAGATTTTTCTTTACATAATTATATATTTTTTTTATTTATAAATTTTTTATTAAGTTTGCAAACTCAACATCAAGAGCATGTCCAGCTTTTATTGCTATTATATGTCCTTTTATTGGTCTATTTAAAACTTTTAAATCTCCAACTATATCAAGCATCTTGTGTCTAACAAATTCATCTTCATATCTAAGTCCATCAGGATTTAAAACTCCATCTTTTTTTATAACTATTGCATTGTCAAGACTTCCACCTAAAGCTAGATTATTTTTCTTTAGATACTCTATTTCATAATCAAATCCAAAAGTTCTTGCAAAAGATATCTCTTTTTTATAATTTTCTAAATTAACTTCAACTTCAAGCATCTGAGTTTTTAAAAATGTGTGATCAAATTTTATTGTATAAGTTAATTTATATCCATCATATGGTAAAGCAACTATATGCTTATCTCCTTTTGAAAGATATACTGGTTCTTTTATTACAATATCTTCCACTTCTTCATCAAGTTCTTCCAATCCTATTTTTTCTATCTCTTCTATAAATATATGAGAACTTCCATCACAGATAGGTAGCTCATTATCACTTAACTCAACCACTAAATCTGTTATCCCTAAAATATATAGAGCTGATAAAAAATGTTCAACTGTATAAACGGCAGCTCCAAATTCATTTTTTAAATTTGTCCCTCTTGTTAGATCAAAAGTATTATTTATATCAAGAAGTATTTCATTTTTTCCCTCTTCTAAATCTGTTCTTCTAAAAACTATTCCCCCTTTTGTAGCAGGTATTAAATGAAGATCTATATTTTTTCCTTTATGAAGTCCTATCCCTTGATAAAACATTTCATTTTTCAAAGTTTTTCTTTTCATGAACTCCTCCTATTTTTTTAAAAATTTACTTGCTAAAATAAGTGCTATATCCTTTTCCCCATCTACAAATTGGACTCTAACTTTCTTTTCATTTACTCCAATAACTTTTCCTAGTCCAAATTTTATATGAGTTACCTTATCTCCTATATTATATGGGAAATTCTTCATATTTTCAATTGTTTGTTTTAAATCTTTTGTACTTTCAAAAGTATTTAAAGATTTTTTTATATTTCCTCTTTCATAAATTCTATTTCCTATATTTTCCTCTCTAATTTGTTTCTCATTTTCAACTTTTTCCAATAAATCTTGTGATATTTCATTTATAAATCTTGATGGAGTTCTAAAACTTTCTTTTCCATAAATATATCTAAATCCTGCCCAAGATATAAACAATCTCTCCTCTGCTCTAGTTATTGCAACATAGCAAACTCTTCTTTCCTCTTCTAACTCTTTTTCATCTAATATAACTTTTAAAGTATTTGGAAATACTTCATCTTCCATTCCAACTAAAAATACCACTGGAAACTCAAGCCCCTTAGAGTTATGAATTGTCATAAGTTTTACATACTCTTTTTCCTCGTCTAAATCATCTGTGGCACTAACCAATGAAACATTTTCTAAATATTCTCTAAGGCTTAAATTATCAACTATTTTTTCAAGTTCAACGATAGAAGTTTTTAATTCTTCTATATTTTCTATTCTAGATTCATAATCTTCATAATTTCCTTCTAAATATCCTTTATAATTTATCATCTCTAATAAACTATTAAATACTTCTGAAACTGGTAACTCTTGGCTTTCCTCTGTTAAAGTATCAATAATTTTTGTAAACTCTTTTATTTTTTCAACTGTTGTTTTTCCTATCCCTTCAATATTTTCTATTGATTTAAGTCCTTCGTAGTAAGTTATATTATTTTCTTCAGAATAATTTTTTATCTTTTCAACAGTTTTATCCCCTATCTTTCTTTTAGGTACATTTATTATTCTATCAAGATTTATTCCATCCATCTGGTTATTGATTACTGAAAGATAACCTATTATATCTTTTATTTCAGCTCTTTGATAGAATTGCATTCCACCAAAAATTTTATAAGGGATATTTTCTCTCAATAATCCCTCTTCAAAAAGTCTTGATTGTGAATTTGTTCTATAAAGAATTGTAAAGTCATTATATCTTTTACCATCTTTTTTTAATTTTTTTATCTCATTTATTACAAAGTTAACCTCTTGTCTACCATCATCACTATGATTTAATACAATTCTATTTCCTGTGGCTTTTCTTGTCCAAAGATTTTTTTCTTTTGAGCTCTTATTATTTTTTATAACCGAATTTGCTGCCTCTAGTATAACTTTTGTTGAACGGTAATTTTCTTCAAGTTTGATAACAGTAGCCTCTTTATAATCTTTTTCAAAATCTAAAATATTTTTTATATTAGCTCCTCTAAATCCATAGATACTTTGGTTTTCATCTCCAACTACACAAATATTTTTATATTTTTGAGCTATCTTATTTATTATTTGATACTGGATATTATTTGTATCTTGATACTCATCTACCATTATATATTTAAATTTCTCTTGAACTTTTTCCAATATCTCTTGATTTTCCAATAATTTATTTGTATTTATTAAAATATCAGCAAAGTCCATTCCATTATTTGCTCTTAATTCCTGTTCATATTTTTTATAAACCTCAGCTATAACCACAGCATTTCCATCATATCTATTTTGTGATAGATAATCATCTGGACTTATTCCATCCTCTTTAACTTTTGATATGATTGATGCTACTTTTCCCTCTGTTAAATCCTTGTCTTTTATTACAAGTTTTTTCATTATAGGTTTTATTATTCTTTTTTGATCATCTGTATCATAGATAGTAAAATTTGGATTATAACCTATTTTTGAGCAATAAATTCTTAATAATTTTAAACCAAATGAGTGGAATGTTGATAATAAAACTTTTCTTCCATCTTCTCCAACTAAATTTTCAACTCTCTCTTTCATCTCTTTAGCAGCCTTATTTGTAAATGTAACTGCTAATATTGAATATGGTGAAATCCCTCTTTCCAATATCATATGTGCTATTCTATAAGTTATTGTTCTTGTCTTTCCAGATCCTGCACCTGCTAGAATTAATAAAGGACCTTCTATTTTTTCTCCAGCCTTCCTTTGTTGCTCATTTAATTCATCAAGTATACTTCTCATTCTTATCTCCTTTTCTTGATTAATCTATCAAATAATCTATATGAATCATCACTTCTTTAACCTCTTTAAAATCAGCCATTATTGACTCCTCTAAGTTATCAGCCAAAGTATGTGCCTTATATACACTCATATCTTTATCAACTCTTATATGTAAACTTAAAAATATCTTATCCCCTGATCTTCTCATATATATATCGTGAACATTTTTTATGTCTGTATTATGGTAAACATATTCCTCTATCTCTTTTATAAAATCTTCCTCTTGTCTATCAAGAATTACATCAGATATTTCAAATAGAGTAATAACCCCCTCTTTTAATATAAGCCCAGCCACTATTATACTAAGTATCACGTCAAATATTGGAGAAATATAGATAGATAAAATTATTCCAAAAACAACTCCACTTGAAGAAAGAACATCACTTTTACTATCCCTTGCATCTGCTATCAAAGCTGTATTTTTTGTAGCCTTTCCCACTTTCATTTTATAAAAATACATTCCATATTTTACAATTATAGATACCATAGCTAAATATACAGTTGAAAAGTTTGGAATCTCTTTATAATCTCCTGTAAGTAATTTTCCAACAGCATCTTTTCCAATTTCTATCCCAGTTATTACTACAAATAGTCCAACTATTATTCCAACTATACTTTCTATTTTTTCATGTCCATAAGGATGATCTTCATCTCCAGGAATATTACTAAAATATATTCCTAAAAATATTGCCATTGAACTTACAACATCTGCTAAAGAGTTAAATCCATCTGCTAAAAGGGCATTTGATCTTCCTTTTATTCCACCAAATATTTTTATAATAGCTAAAAATATATTAAGAAGTATCGAACTTACAACAACTGTAATTCCCTCTTTTTTTCTTTTCCTATCTTTCAAAAGATTTAAAACTATTTTTTCACCAATGACTTCAAATCCATATTTTTTTAAAAAAGAAATCACTATCTTTTCATTACTTTTATATTCAATCTGTTTTCCATTATTTTTTTTACAGTGATTGATGAAAAAATTTATCAATTTTGTTCCATTTGATTTATATCTTTCCTCTTTTTTTATAAAAATATTCTCTAAAATATAATTTTTTTCATCTCTCCAGTATGAAACATACCCAATCATTTGATTATTTTCTTCTAAGATTATACATTCAGCTTTTTCTGGATTTTCTAAAATTTTTTCTAATCTTTTAAAAGTTGAAACATACTCTCTTATTTCTTCTCCAGATAAAAATTTATACATATTCTTACTCCTTGACTATAAAAAAAAGGAGAAGTTTCCCTCTCCTAGCTATACATATTAAAACCGCAAAAACAACTTTGAATCTACACCCGTAAAAATACCTTAGTGCTGCTTCCTTCCAGACCTGACACGGTTCGATACTGTTACGCCATAAACCTCCATTGTTCTCACGGCTTTAGTATTATAACATACATATTCACTTGAGTCAACAAAAATCTATTTTTTATCAGTTACCTTTTGTTTTTGTGTAGCTAATTCTATTCTTTTTATCGCTATATCCCTAGCTTTTAAATACTGATCTTGGCTTATACATTGTTGTGCTTCATATTGAGCTCTTAATTTATCTTTTAATATTTCTGCTTCAATCTCTCCAATTTCATCTATCAACTTATAAACCTTATTCCAATTTTTATCAACACCAGCTAAAATATATTTATTTATTTCTAACTCTTTGCTTTTTTTATCAAGCAAAAGATATTCACACTTATTTCTTGAAGTGTTTATTATCTCCTTAGCTTTTAAAATTTTTTCCTTTGTAACCCCTACTTTGGCAAAATCCTCTTCTGTTATCATTCCTAAATTTTCGCTATTAGTATCTCCAAAAGACAATGTTCCAAAAAGGACTGTAAATATTAGTATATACTTCTTCAACATCTCATTTTGCCTCCACTAAGATTGCATATTTAAAACAAAATATTCATCTGTTTTCATTTCTGATTTTTTCTCATCTGAATTTACATTAAAGTAATTATCTATTGACTCATTAAATTCATTACGATTTGATAAGTCCATTGTTTTTGTCATAGTATACTCTGATATATTATTATCTAAAACTGACGAGTTACTACTTGGAATAATATTATATAAAGAACCTGCAAATATCCCAATAACAAATACAGACATCGTCAAATAAGATTTCTTCTTATTTTTTTCTTTTTCTTCTTTTAATAGAGTCTTATATACATTCAGTCTTACTCTTTCTTTTGGTGACATTACTTATCCTCCTCCAAACTTTTTAACGCCTTATAATAAATTGACTTAATTGTCGATATATTCCGTCCTTTTAAATCAGATATCTCACGTAATTTATATCCGTATACATCTTTTAATAATAGTATTTCTCTTTCCTCTTTGCTCAACTTTTTCAGATTTTCTTGAATAATCATAGGACTATTCAAGTCACTATTGTCTTCAATATTTAGAATTTCTTCATTTAATTCTAGATCTATTTTTTTCTTCCTAAAGAAGTCATAAGTTTTATTGATAGCAATTCTATATATCCATGTATATATCTTACTATCAGCTCTAAACTTTGACAGATTTTTATAAACACTCACGAACACCTCTTGAGCGATATCTTCTGCATCTTCTGAATTCTTAACTGAGCTTAGGATTTTATAATAAATACGATCGAAATATTCATCATATATTTGATCAAAATCCATCTCTCTCCCCCTGCTATTCTTTTTTATTAGTTCCAACCAGCACCAACCTCAAAATTAACTCTGCACTTTCTTCCTTCTATATTTATTACTTTATCTTCGTTCATTATAACTTTTCTAACTGTTTCATAATCATTTAAAGGACTACTTGAACCATGATCTTCATCATCAAAGGAATTTCTTGAAAATAGTAAAGAGATTGTATACTTTTCCTCCTCGATATATCTAAACCAATACCTACCTTCTTTTACATAATATTTGACTCCTGGTCTTATTCTCACATTATCTAAGTATACCTGTCTTACATATTGAGGATCATAATTAACTTGAAAAATATATCTTCCTTTTGTATCTTCTAAAGATATTTCATCATTATAATCTTTAGGTAAAAGAGCATCCAAACCTTTACAGCCTGTAAAAATAGTTGCTACAAACATAAAAATCATTAAAATTCCTATTTTTATCTTCATTTTTTTATCTCCTAACTAAGATTACTTATTCTTTTGACTAGATTTTTTTTAATTAAGTTTAAATTTTATAAAATTTCCTTTAACATTTTTCCTAGTTCTTCCAAGATTTCCTCTTCCTTAACTTTTTTTACAACCTCTCCTTTTTTAAATAAAAGTCCCTCACCTTTTCCACCAGCTACTCCAATATCAGCCTCTTTAGCTTCACCAGGTCCATTAACAACACAACCCATTACAGCTATTTTTATATTTTTTTCTATATTTCCAAATTCTTTCTCTACTTTTTTAGCAAGTCCTATTAAATCTATCTGTGTTCTTCCACAAGTTGGACAAGATACAATCTCAACTCCCTCTCTCAAACCTAAAACTTTTAAAATCTCTTTAGCAACTTTTATTTCTTCAACAGGATTTTCTGTTAGAGAAACTCTTATGGTATTTCCTATTCCATCAACCAACAAACTTCCTATTCCTATTGAAGACTTTACTGTCCCTTGAAACTCTGTTCCAGCCTCTGTTACTCCTAAATGTAATGGATAATCAACCAATTCAGATATTTTTCTATAAGCATCCACCATCATTTTAACATTACTAGATTTTAAAGATATAACTATATTGTGAAAATCATATTTTTCTAATAGTCTAACATGGTACATTGCACTTTCTACCATTCCATCTGCTGTCACTTTTCCATATTTTTCTAAAATCTTTTTCTCAACAGAACCACTATTTACCCCTATTCTTATAGGAATATTTAATTCTTTTGCCTTTTCGACAACCATTTTTACTTTTTCATCATCACCAATATTTCCTGGATTAATTCTTAATTTATCAATTCCATTTTCCATAGCTTTTAAAGCTAAACGATAATCAAAATGTATGTCTGCTACTAATGGTATATTTATTTTTTCTTTTATAAATTTTATAGCTTCAGCTGCTTTTTCTGTATTAACAGTTACTCTTACTAACTGACAACCTGCTTTTTCCAGTTCTTTTATTTGCTCAACAGTTTTTTCAATATCTTCTGTGGGAGTATTTGTCATCGATTGAATAATTACAGGATTATCTCCTCCCATAAAAAGATTTCCTATTTTTATTTCTCTTGTTTTTTTCATATGAACACCTCTATATTTTATGAAATTTTACAAAGCTATTTTACCATATTAATTATAATTATTCAAAAATTTGTATTTTTTCTTTTGACACCTTTTTGACACATTATGTTATTATAATTACTCTATCATAATATTTTCCCCATTAGTTATACTAATGAGAAAGAAGCTATTCCCCCAGAAAATAGCTTCTTTTTTTTTATTTATTTTTATCATTTTTTTATTTTTTCTTATGACATCATTTTGACACATTGTGTTATTATAATTATTCTATCATAATATTTTCCCCATTAGTTATACTAATGAGAAAGAAGCTATTCCCCCAGAAAATAGCTTCTTTTTTTATTTGTTTTTATTTTTTAGTTATGTCACTGTTTTGACATAACAAATTAGTACAATCATAGAGTCGTTGGACTTTCCTATTGATTGAAACTGATAAAAAGGACTATTTTTGTAGTTCTTTTTATTTTTTTAAATATTTTTGTTTTGACACAATTTTGACACATTTCATCACTATAATTAATCTATCATAATATTTCCCCATTAATCATATAGATTATATGGATTAAAGAAGCTATCCCCCCAAAAATAGCTTCTTTTTTTATACCTAAAATTTTTTATAATGTAAAAAGATCAGATAACACCTGATCTTTTTTTATTTTATATTACTTTTCTTTAATGAAAGTCTCTACATCAATAACTTTATATCCTTTTTCTTTTAATGCTTTTGCAAACAATCCCATTCCTGAAATTAATTTTCCTTCAAAACTACCATCATAAATTTGATTGGCACCACAAGTTGGACTTCTTGACTGTAATACCACCAAATCAATTTTTTGATTCTGTATTTTAGATAAAGCCAAATTAACTGCATTAACATATTCTAAATGAACATTATTACCATTCTCATCAGTTACAAAACCATTAACAATTTCAGCACAAGGTCTAGGAGTTGACATTCCTGCCAATATCTCTGGACAAATAGAAAAAATTTCATTATTTTTAAATAAATCAATAGCTTTTTGATTTTTATTATTTTTTCCATTATATTTACAATTTTCTCCTAATATACAAGCACTAACAAGTATTTTCATAATTATCTCTCCTTGTGATTTCATTCTTTTTTATATAATACTTTAAAAAAATTATTTCAACAAGATGATCTCTAATAAAAATTATTTTTTAAATTTCTTTACTTTATAGATCTAATTTTAAATCCCCATCTTTTATATATCCTTTTTTTCTCATCAAAGTAGAAAAGAATAAAGTTAGTATTGCTGGTAATATTATATGAAGCAATAATATTGTTAAATATAATTTATTTCCCCCTCTTCCAATCTCCTCCATAGCTCCTATTGTAGCTATCTGTCCTACTAATCCACAAGTTCCCATTCCTGCACCTATTGGACTATTCTCCATTTTAAAAATTATAGTTGCCACTGGACCTAATATAGCTGAAGATAAAATTGATGGTATCCATATTTTCCAATTTTTTATAATATTTCCCATCTGTAACATTGATGTTCCTAATCCTTGAGCTGCAAGTCCACCAAATCCATTCTCTTTAAAACTCATAACTGCAAACCCCACCATTTGACAACAACATCCAACAGTAGCTGCCCCTGCTGCTATACCACTAAGTCCAAGCATCATACAAATAGCTGCACTACTTATCGGTAAAGTTAAAGCTATTCCCATAAGAACTGAAACACAAATTCCCATATAGAATGGTTGTAATTCTGTTGTTACCATTATTATTTTACCAAATGATGACATAATTTTTGCTATTGATGGTCCCACCATCTCTGCCGCTAACATCCCTGTTAATATTGTGAAAATTGGAGTTAATATTATATCTATCTTAGTTTCTTTTGAAATAAGTTTACCTAACTCAACTCCTATTATTGTTCCAAAGAATGCTCCAACAGGTCCTCCAACTTCATTTCCAAAAGCCCCTGTAATAGTTGAAGCAAATAAAACCAATCCTGGAGCTTTAAGTCCATATGCAATTGATACTCCTATAGCTGGTCCTGTCATTCTCATAGCTAATGGTGATACAACTTCTACTAAATATGGAATATCAAATTTACTTCCAATAGTTTTTAAAATTGTTCCTACTAATAAAGATGAAAAAAGTCCCATAGCCATATTACTCATTGCCACTATTAAATATCTCTCTGTACTTATGATAACATCTTTTTTTCTTAAAAAATCTCTTAAACTCATTTCTCTACCCCTTTTTTCTGTCTTGTCATATGTAATATGCATTGCTATTATATAGTTTTTGATAAATTTTTGCAAACTTTTTTTATTATTTAAACTTTTCTGGCTTAATATCTGTCTTAAAGAAAAAGGAGATATCCTTTTTATTATGAATTTTGGGAGGTAATTTATGAAAAAATTAGTTATCGCTTGTATTCTTGCAAGTATCGCTTTTGTTGGTTGCACTAGAACTGAAAAACATATTGCTACTGGAGCAGCAGTTGGAGCCGTAGCAGGACATATTATAGGAGGAGATACAGGAACTATTGTTGGAGCTGGTGTTGGAGCTGGAGCTGGAGCAATAATAGCTGATAAAAATAGATAATAATAACAATATTAAAATGAAAATAGCACGATTTTAATCGTGCTATTATTTTTATTCTACTTCTATATTATATCTTTTCATTTTATTATATAAGGCATTTCTACTAATTCCCAAAGCTTGAGCCATCTTTGTTATATTTTTTTCATAAACTCTCATAGCTTTTTTTATCTCTCTTTTTTCAAGCTCCACAATAGACAAAACTTTTTCTTCTACTTCTATTTTACTCTCTTCAAACTCTCTATCTGCATATATTATTTTATTTCCCAGATTATCATACTTCATACAATGACACTCATCAAAATTAATATCATAGGTACTGATACCATCAAGAACCACAAAGTTTTCTACAAAATTTTCGAGCTCTCTTATATTTCCAGGCCAACAATAGGAAATTATTTTTTGAAATAATTTTTTTGAAACAACTGGTACTGGTTTATTAAATTCAATACTTTTTTCTTTTAAAAGGTAGTCTAAAAATATAGGAATATCCCCTTCCCTCTCCTTTAAAGGTGGAATATGTATATTAAAAGCATTTAATCTATAATACAAATCTTTTCTAAATTGATTTTCTGAAATAGCTTTTTTTAAATCTTTATTTGTTGCTGCTATTATTCTTACATCTATTCTTGTGCATTTTTTAGAACCTATTCTTGTTATACACTTATCTTGTAAAACTCTCAAAAGAGTGACCTGCATATTTAAAGGCATCTCTCCAATCTCATCTAGAAAAATAGTCCCTCCATTAGCAAGTTCAAATTTTCCAATGTAACCATTTTTATTTGCTCCTGTAAAAGCTCCACTCTCATAACCAAACAGTTCACTCTCTATCAAATCCTTAGGAATTGCCCCACAGTTTACTGGAATAAATGGAGCATTTTTTCTTGAACTTTTATTATGGATAGCCCTTGCAAAAAATTCTTTTCCTGTTCCACTTTCTCCAGTAATAAGAACATTACTATTATTGTCAGATATTTTTTTACACTCTTCTATTATTTTTGTTATTTGTGGACTCTTCCCTATAACATTCTCAAAATTATACTTTCCTTTTTCTTCATATTGGTTTCCACTAAGAATTGATAGAAAAAAATCTTTTTCTTTTACTAATACTACATAACCTGGTTCCCCTTTATCAGTTGTCCTTGAAAAAAGAAAAAACAGATTATTCTTATATATTTTTGTTAAAATTTTAAAATTATCATTTAAACCATCAGTATTTAATTCTTTAAATATAGAAAATAGATTAAATCTTTTTTCTGAAAAATATTCTTTTAAATAATCATTAATAAACTCTGCTTTTCCATCTTTGTCACATAAAATAATTCCTAGTTGAATATTATTTAAATTTTTTTCTATAAAATTCATACTATCACCTTTTTTGTCATTTTTATTAGCACTGTCATTTTTAATGACAGTATTATATCACAAAAAATGACAATTTGTCATTAAAAAAAATTTTTTTAATCTTAACTTAGCTATATATGACAATTATTTTTTTGGTATAACTATTGCTTATTTTTTAGTGACAAATTTTTTTAAGGGGGATTTATATGAACAAAAGAACAAAAGGAATAATGTTAGGTATCATCGTCGGTTTAGCCTGGGGGCTTGACTCTACTCTTATGGGAGTTGTAGGACAAAATAAGATTTTCGAAGGATTTGCTTCATCACCTCTAGTTTCAGCATTTTTTCACGATAGTTTCGCTTTCTTTTGGATTGCTTTAACTTTATTATTTTCTCATCAATTAAAAGGAAGTTTTGAACTTTTAAAAACAAAAAAAGGAAAAGCTGCTGCTGTTGCTGCATTAGTTGGAGCTCCTGTTGGAATGAGTGCTTACTTACTTGCTATTAAATATGCTACTGCACCT
Organism: Fusobacterium sp.; assembly: GCF_029258315.1. Taxonomy (GTDB): domain Bacteria; phylum Fusobacteriota; class Fusobacteriia; order Fusobacteriales; family Fusobacteriaceae; genus Fusobacterium_B. The sequence goes on from NZ_JARHZE010000059.1 coordinate 37,199, forward strand.
TATGCTTCTAGTATATCTGTTATCTACCCTGGAGTAGGAGCTGTACTTTCTTATTTATTACTGAAAGAAAAACTTTCTAAAAGAGCTTGTTTAGGAATTTTTATCAGTTTATTAGGTTCATTTATGTTAGGGTTCAAACCTACTGGAGATATCCCTTCAACTTTCGGAACGGGAATTTTATTTGCATTATTAGCTGTTTTAGGTTGGGCATCTGAAGGTGTTATTATTGGTTTTGCTATGAAACATATAAAAAATGAAGATCATATCCAAGCAGCACCACAACAATTTTTATGTCTTAGATATTTTATATCAATGATCAGCTATGGTTTAGTTGTTGTGCCTTTTTCTGGAGGAACTTCTATTGCTTTAGATGTCATTAAATCAGGTTTATTTTTACAATTTGCTGGAATCGCAACATTAGGGGCAATTACTTATCTTTGCTGGTATAAAGCAGTTGATCTTATAGGGGCAGCGATGGGAACAGCTTTAAACTCAACTGCAGCACTTTGGACTATCGTCTTTAGTATTATTTTATTTGGATCACCTATAAACTTACATTTAATATTATGGGGAATCGTAATTGTTGCAGGAGTATTTATTTTTGCTATTGAACCAAAAAGAAAAAAAGGAGAATAATAATGTTAAAACAAGAGATTATTGAAAACATGGAAAAAATAGTTTCAGAATGTATGGGAGAAGAAAACCCAGCTTGTGTCACTACTTGCCCAATGCACACAAATGTAAAAGAGTACATTAGATTATTAAGAGAGGGAAAAGGTGAAGAGGCTCTTTTAACTGTAAGAGAAAAATTATTTTTACCTGGAACTTTAGGTAGAATCTGTGCTCACCCTTGTGAAGGAAAATGTAAAATTAATGAAATAAGTTCTCCTATGTCAATAGCTGGTCTTAAAAGATATATAGCTGATAATTTTGATAAAGAAGAATTATGGAATTTAGAAAAAGAAGAAAAAAATGGAAAAAAAGTGGCAGTAATTGGTGCTGGACCTTCTGGACTTCAATCAGCTTTAGATTTAATAAGAAAAGGATATGAAGTAGTTGTATTTGAAAAATTACCTGTAAAAGGTGGTATGATGGCAGTTGGAATACCTGAATATAGATTACCTAGAGACATTCTTGCTCATGAAATTAGCTACCTTGAAAAATTAGGTGTAGAATTTAAAATGAACTGCGAAATTGGAAAAGATATTTCTATGAAGGAGATTGTTGATAATTTTGACTCTGTTATAGTAGCAGTTGGAAAGCATAAAGGAAGAGTTGGAACAGATATTATATCAAATTCTATATATAGTGCTGGGGATTTTTTAAGAATGGCATCTCTAGAAAGAGAAAAATTATCTTTAGGTGAAAGAGTTTTAGTAATCGGTGGTGGAGATGTTGCTATGGATTGTGCTAGAACTTCAAGAAGAATAAAAGGTGTAAAAGAAGTTTTCTCAGCTTGTCTTGAAAATTCTTTTGATGAAATGACTGCATCTAAACATGAAGTAAAAGGTGCTTATGATGAAGGGATTAATTTCTGCCACGGTCAAGGAATAAAAGAGATTATAATGTCAGATGATAATAAAATCAAAGAAGTAAAATTAAAAAAATGTCTATCTCTATTTGATGAAAATAAAAATTTCTCACCAGTATACGATGAAAATCAAATAACAGATTTAAAAGTTGATACTATTATTTTTGCAATAGGTCAAGCTGTTGATGGAGATTTTGCAAAAGATTATTTAAACCAAAGAAGAAATACAACATTTGAATGTGATCCAGCAACTCTTCAAAGTAAAGATAATGAAAAAATATTTATAACAGGAGATGCTAGTGGAGAATCTGTAATAGTTATTCAAGCTATGGCAACTGGTAGAAGGGCTGCAGAATCTGTTGATAGATACTTACAAAAGAAAGATCTATTAGAAGGAAGAAAAATAGAAGATACTAAGAGCTATGATACAAAATTAGTTAGAGAAGTTAACTGGGAAGATGTAAAAGAAAGAAGATTAGAAATAAATGAACTTGATCCAGAAGAGAGAATAAAATCTTTCGTGGAAGTTTCTAAAGGATATACAAAGGAACAAGCTCAATATGAGGCTGATAGATGTCGTCAATGTGAATGTAGAC
>NZ_JARHZE010000109.1 GCF_029258315.1 Fusobacterium sp.
GAGGCTGTCAAACTTCTATGTCCACTCCTACAATAAACTAAAATTGGAGTGTCCATTTCAATATCCAAATCAAGATATTCATAAGGATATAAATCTTCGTTTGGAATATTTATAGCATTTTTTATATGTCCCTCTTCAAATTCCTCTTTTGTTCTTACATCTAAGATAATAAGATTTTTTTCTGTATCCATCATCTTTTTAGCATCTTCTTGGGAAATTCTTTTATATGTAAAATCTGTCATTAATTTATTCTCCTTTCTTTTCTATATTATATCAAAAAAATATTTTTAAGAAAAGAGAAAATTAAAATTATTTAAAAATTGTAATAACTTCATTTGATAATATATATTTTTATATAAAGTAAAATAAAAGATTTATTTAAACTTTTTTATAGAAAAAAGCCTCTAATAGGAAAGATAACAAAATATCAAAAGAAAAAGGAGGATTAGATAATAATTTTTTATTATCTAAAAACAAATATGAAAAAAGGACTATTTATATACTTAATGACATCAGCTATATGTTTAGCAAATGTAAATGTAGACACAATGCAAAAATCAAATAAATCAGAAAAATATACTTACAATTTCCAATATCCAAAAGTTACATTTAAAGGAAAAGAGATTGCTCTAAATAAAGAAGTTGAAAATATAGTAAATCAAAATATAAACGGACTTGTAAAAGATAGCCAAAAAAATCCATATAAGGATATGCCTTATGAGGGAGAATCTATCTATAAAGAATATAAAAATAATTTTGGTGTTACTTCTATCCTAGATATGACATATATTTATACTGGAGGAAATCACGGAACAACAGGACTTATGTCTTATAATATTTTAAACTCAACTGGAAAAGTTTTAACTTTTAATGATATATTTAAACCTGGAACAAAAAAATTCCTAGAGAGAGAAATAATAAAAGCTATAAAAAATAATGTAAAAACTTTAGGAGATGAATCACCATACTTTAAAGAAATGTCAACTAGAACAACAGATATTGATAATGCTGTTTTCTTCTTTAGAGGAAATGATCTTGTTATAAGATACCAAGAATATGCAATTGCTCCTCATTCATCAGGAACACCTGAATTTGAATTTTCTAAAGAGATGTTAAAAGACTATTTAAAAATATAAAGGAGATAGAAAAAAATGGGTGCTTTAACAGGGCTTAAGATTTTAGATTTTTCTACACTTTTACCAGGACCATATGCAACACTTATGCTTGGAGATCTAGGAGCAGATATTATAAAAATAAGTGCTCCCGATAAAAAAGATATAGTGGCAGATTATCCACCATATATAGATGAAACAGATTTAAGTGCAAATCAAGCTTGGCTAGGTAGAAATAAAAAAAATCTATTTTTAAATCTTAAAAATGAAAAATCTAAAGAGATAATACATAAACTTATAATGGAATATGATATAGTGATAGAACAGTTTAGACCAGGGGTAATGGATAGACTTGGACTTGGTTATGAAGATCTTAAAAAAATAAATCCTAAAATTATATATTGTTCCCTTACTGGTTATGGGCAAACAGGACCTTTAAAAAATAATGCTGGACACGATATAAATTATCTTGCTAGAAGTGGGAATATGAATTATTCTGGAAAAAAATCAACAGGACCTGTTTTAACAAATATGCAGATAGCAGATATTGGAGTTGGTTCTCTAAATTCTGTAATAGGAATTTTATCAGCTGTGTATTATAGAAGTCAGACAGGAAAAGGACAATATATTGATGTAGCTATGTCAGATGGACTGATTTCTTTTAATGCTATGGAAGGAGCTAGTTTTTTAGTAAATGGTATTGAGCCAAGAAGAGAGGAAACTAGACTTAATGGTGGTTGTGCTTATGATTTCTACGAAACTAAGGATAATAGATATTTAAGTGTTGGAGCATTAGAACCTAAGTTTTGGGAAAACTTTTGCAACTGTATAGGACTTCCAGAACTTATTGAAAAAACTGTTATGCCTAAAGATGTTTCTCAAATGAAAGAGATTATAAGAAAAAGAATATTAGAAAAAACTTTAGATGAATGGTTGGAGATTTTTAAGGGAAAAGATGTTTGTGTTGAGCCAGTTCTTACAATGAAAGAGGCTTTATTAGAAGATGAACATATAAAAGCTAGAGAGTTAGTAGTTGATGTTGAGGTAGCAAACTCAAATGGAAAAACTATTAAACAAATGGCATCACCTATAAAATTATCTGAATGCCCTATAAAATATAATAAAACAGGTTATCCTTTAGGCTATCATTCAGAAGAGATTTTAAAAAATCTTGGTTATTCAAAAAATGATATAGATGAAATGGTAGAAGAGGGAATCACTAATATTTATAAAAAATAGTAATTATTTGGAAGTTGGAGAGAAATCTCCAGCTTCTTTTTTGCCTTTAATACGAAAGGAAAATTTAAACTTTATATTTTTTTCAAGAATAAAGATAGACTAAAAATCTTAAATATGTTAAAATATACAAATAGTTTAATAATCAAAATTTTATTTAAAATTTAATATAATATAGGAGGAGTTATGTTTTTAGATGAAAATAGTTTAAGAGCTTTGCTACTTTCTTTTATAGCAGGAATGTCTACTTTATTAGGGGCTTTTATCCTATTCACTATGAAAGAAAAAAATGAAAAGCTAGTGAGTATGGCTTTGGGATTTTCTGGGGGAGTTATGATAAGTGTATCTTTTACACATTTACTTCCACACGCCCACGAACTTTTAGAAAGTGCTTATGGAGAAAAAATAGGACTTTTATTACAAACCATTTTTCTTTTAATAGGTGTTGTAATAGCTGGAGGGTTAGATAGATTTGTTCCCCATATAAATACTGGATCTTGTGAAGAGTATAAGCATCAAAATCTTTTTAGAGTTGGATTTATTTCTACTCTTGCCATAGGACTACACAATTTTCCAGAGGGAGTGGCCACTTTTATGGCTGGATATAATGATCTTTCTCTAGGAATTTCTGTTGCTTTAGCCATTACTTTGCATAATATTCCAGAGGGAATATCTGTGGCTATGCCAATATATTGTGCAACAGGAAGTAAAAAGAAAGCATTTAAATATACTTTTCTTTCTGGAATAGTAGAGCCAATAGGTGCATTACTTACTTATTTTGTTTTAAGACCATATATAAATAATTTTACACTTGGAGCAATATTTGCTTTGATTTCAGGAATAATGTTGTATATAGCTATTGAAGAACTTATCCCAAGTTCAAGACAATATAAATATATTAGAACGGCAATCATTTCTACTTTTGTAGGAATAATAATGATGCCACTTACACATATTCTTCACTAATAAAAAAAGAATTTTAGAAATTCATTTATTGAATAACTAAAATTCTTTTTTTCTTTCCCTCTTCTTTAGTAAAATAATAAAAAATATTGTTATTTGTTTTTAATTTACTAATTATATTAATTACCAATCACTAGGAATAATATTTATTATAGGTATTGCATTATCAATTATAAAAAATATTATGCTTCATCATTATAAGTTGTCATTATCTCAAATATCAAACTCTCCTCACGATATTCTTTTAATTTACGAAGATCTGTTCTAAGTCCTATGTATAAACTATATATCATAATTAATAATATTATAGTAAATGGTAGTCCAGAAAGTATAACCCCTGTTTGAAGAGCATTAAGTGCTTCATTTCCCCCACTTATTAAAAGTGAAATTGCAATAGCTCCCTCTATCAATGCCCAAAATATTCTTTGAGGAATTGGAGAATCTATTTTTCCACCAGAAGTAAGATTATCTACAACTAAAGATCCTGAATCTGATGAGGTAACAAAGAAAGAAACAACTAAGAAAGTTCCAATCAATGAAACAATTATTTTTATTATATGTGGTATCTGCATATTATTTATCATAGTAAACAATGCAGTTGATGTATCTTTTGTAGCTGATTTTAATAATGCACCACCAGTTATTAAATTTTCGTGGAAAGCAGTAGCTCCAAAAGTTGTAAACCATATTAAACTTAATAACACAGGTATAAATAGAATAGCAATTACAAATTCTCTAATAGTTCTACCCTTAGAAACTCTGGCAATAAACATTCCAACAAATGGTGACCAAGATATCCACCAAGTCCAATAAAATATAGTCCAACTTCCTTGCCATTTATTTCCATTCTCCATAAAGAAACTTATTTTGAAAAAGTTATTTAAATAATACCCAACACTATTACCAAAAGATCTAAATATAAATAATGTAGGACCTAAGATTAGTATAAGTATTAAGAAAAGTCCAGCTACTTTTATATTTAATTCAGATAAAATTCTTACTCCTTTTCCTATACCAGACACAACAGATAAAGTTGCTATCAATGTTATGGTTAATATAATTATAACTTGAATTTTTGTACTCTGAGGTATTCCAAATAAAAAGTTAAGTCCAGAGTTTATTTGTTGAGCTCCATATCCTAAAGATGTAGCAAGTCCAAAAAGACAAGATATAACAGCAGTGATGTCGATTATATCTCCAATCTTTCCAAAAATTTTATCTTTTAATATAGGATAAAATACAGATCTTAATGAAAGAGGTAATCCTCTATTATATGAGAAGAATGCCAAGGCCAAAGATATTAAACAATATATTCCCCAAGGATGAAGTCCCCAATGAAAAAATGTTGTTGCTAATGCTTGAGCTTGTGAAGTAGAATTTGTATGAGGTAAAATTGTATTGGCGTGAAATAATGGTTCTGCCACTCCAAAGAATATAAGTCCTATTCCCATTCCAGCACTAAGTAACATAGAGTACCAAGCAAAATTTGAAAATTCTGGTTTTGCTTTAGGACCACCTAATCTAATTTCTCCAAATTTACTAACCATTAAATATATAGGAAAGAATAAAAATATATTTGCTGAGAGTATAAAGAACCAATTTAAATTATTAGTTACTTTTTCCTGTATCCCCCTTAAAAATAAATTTGTGCCTTTTGGGTTTGCCAAAGTTATCCCAATAAAGACTAAAATTAATATTGCTGATATCAATGATACACTTGGATGTAAATCAAATCCAAACTTATTAAAATTCCTTTCATGTAGTTTTTTCGTTTTGTGTTTCAGTTTATTTGTTTCAAATATAGGTTTTTTAAATTTCATATTTTAATTTCGATTCTGAAAACTTATTTTAAAAATAAAGTTACCCGTTTATCAGTATCTCTCTTCCTCCTCTAGTTTTATTAAGATGTTGTAACTTACACCTTCTCTTTTGTTTTCTTAAAATAAAAAAACACTCCAAGACTATTATCTTAATAGATAATAGAATTAGAGTGTTTAAGTTTCGCCATACGACTCACTTTATACCACAAATATATGTAGCATAATTCATTGCCTTTTAGACCCTGAATAAACCCCAGTTCTACTGGTTCATTTTTCAATTATATTTTCCTCTCTTGGATAAGTTCGAATCCCCTCTACTTTGAAAGCATAGAAAACCTTACAAATCGAGTACTCATAAAATCTACTTCACATATATATTATATCATATATTCCCGAAAAATGCAAATTAAGAAATTAGAAGAGGGAAATTAAAAAAAGCTAGTAAAGTTTTTCACTCTACTAGCCCGTTTATTTTAAAAAATATTTTATTTTGCTGTATTTTTATTTCTCATAAAGAATAGAATTCCAACTATTGCTAACATTCCAAATGGAAGAGCAAGAGCTAAACTTTTTGTATATCCAACAATGATATATGAAAGGAATGTTACTACTGCAACTGTTAAAGCATAAGGTAATTGAGTATAAACGTGGTTTACGTGATTACTTTGTGCTCCAGCTGATGCCATTATTGTAGTATCTGATATTGGTGAACAGTGATCTCCACAAACTGCTCCAGCCATACAAGCAGAAATTGCTATTATCATCATTTGTTGATTATTTTCAAATACTGCAACAACGATAGGAATTAAAATTCCAAATGTTCCCCAAGAAGTTCCTGTTGCAAAAGCAAGTCCACAACCTACAACAAATATAATTGCTGGTAACATATTCATAAGAGATGCTGCTGAAGTTTCCATTATTCCTGCAACATAAGGAGCTGCTCCTAAACTATCAGTCATAGATTTTAAAGTCCAAGCAAAAGTAAGAATTATAATTGCTGGTACCATTGCTTTAAATCCTTCAGGGATACAGTTCATACATTCGTGGAAAGTTAAAACTTTTCTGATTGAATAAATTATAATTGTAATTATCATTGCAAATATACTTCCCATTGAAAGTCCAAGTGATGCGTTACTTCCTGAAAATGCTTCTACGAAACTAGCTCCACTAAAGAATCCACCAGTATATATCATTCCAATTACACAACAAGTTATTAATAAAGCTATTGGTATAATTAAGTCTAAAACAGATCCTTTTTTATTTTCTTGAGCTGCTTCAACTACAAATGAACGATCTTCTGTTGTAAATAGATCTCCATTTAAAGCATTAACTTCGTGAGTTCTCATTGGACCATAATCAACTTTAGAAACAACTAATGTGATTAGCATAAATATTGTTAATAAAGCATAGAAGTTATATGGAATAGCATTTATAAACATTGAGAATCCATCTTCTCCTGGAACAAATCCTGTAACTGCTGCTGCCCAAGAAGATATTGGAGCTATTATACAAACTGGAGCTGCTGTTGAATCTATAATATAAGCAAGTTTTGCACGAGATACATTATATTTATCTGTTACTGGTCTCATAACGCTTCCAACAGTTAAACAGTTAAAATAGTCATCAACGAAGATTAAACAACCAAGTAAGATAGTAGCAAGTTGAGCAGAAACACGAGATTTTATTTTTTTACTTGCCCAGTTTCCAAAAGCAAGTGATCCTCCTGCTGCATTCATTAGACAAACCATAGTTCCTAATATAACTAAGAAAATTAATATTCCAACATTATAACTATCTGATAAAACTTTTATAAATCCATCTTGTAAGATATGAGTTATAGTTCTTTCAAAAGAAAATCCAGAATAGAATAATCCTCCAACTGTAATTCCTAAAAATAGTGAACTATAAACTTCCTTAGTTATAAGAGCCAAAACAATTGCAACTACTGGTGGAACTAAAGCCCAAAAACTTGCATATAGGGCTGGTTGATATGCTTGTTCATCAGCAAACCCTAAAGTTGACAGTGTAAAAAACATAAGACAAACTAAAACATTTCTTAAAACATTTCTCATAATAAAAACCTCCGAGTATAAAAATAAAATATTTAATAAAATAAAAAAAGCCACAAATTACTTGAGGCTTCACAAAATGTCATAATAGCTGAAAAAAACATAATATAATAAAATGTAACAAAACAAAATAAGATATATTAAATTTAATTCTTGATAGCTCTCCACATATTGTGACAGTTCAACATATATTCTATGTTGCCCCAGGAACTTATTGGTAGCAAATTCCTTCGGCGTCTTTTCCTTTCATTTAAATAACGGGTACCAACCTTTTACATTTAAATTACTATTAAAAAACGCAACCTCTATCTTTTTACTTAGCTTGTATTTATTTGTTGCGATAAGTATAACACTTATATATATAAATGTCAAGGCTATTTTGATTTTTTTTATTGATTTAGTTAAAAATAAGAATTATTATACAAATTATGGTGAAAAAAAGTAATCTTTTTAAATATTATCCTTTTTATAGCTAGTTTTTTATAATTATAAACTCATTAAATTTTAATCTTTAAATAAAAAACTTAATAATTTAAATCCAAAGAATTAAAAAGTAATAGAATTTTTTTAGATTTTCTTTTAAGGATAATATAAAAATTATTATCTAACTTTATTATATTTTTTCCCTCTTCCGTTTTAATTTATAATTCTATACTTTACTAATAATAAATTTATTAAAAAATTAATACAGTCTATTATAATATATTTATTCTTTAAAAATAAATTAAATACTCTATCTAGAAATTAAAATCTAACTTTCTTTTACAAACTCTTTATTTTTAGTAATAAAAAAAGGAGATATAACTAAATGAAAATCACTTATTTATAAACTCCTTTTAAAATTTATTATTTTTTATTAAATGCTAGTGTATAATTTTTACTATAAAACTTATATTCTTTTACTTTCTTATAAGCTAATATTACTACAATACTTACTATTCCAAATCCAAATGAAAGAACAAGATTTTTTGTATATCCTAAAATTATATAAGATATAAAGCTAATTCCTGCCACAATCAAAGCATAAGGAAGTTGAGTATAAACGTGGTTTATGTGATTACTTTGTGCCCCAGCAGATGACATTATTGTAGTATCTGATATTGGAGAACAGTGATCTCCACAAACTGCTCCAGATAAACAAGCAGAAATTGAAATTATCATCATTTGAGGATCATCAGAAAATACTGATACTACAATAGGAATTAAAATTCCAAATGTTCCCCAAGAAGTTCCTGTTGCAAAAGCAAGCCCACAACCAACTAAAAATATAATTGCTGGTAATAAGTTTGAAAAAGAACCTGCTGATGTTCTCATCAAATCAGCCACATAAGAAGCGGCACCTAGACTATCTATCATAGATTTTAAAGTACAAGCAAGTATAAAAATCATAATTGCTGGTACCATTGATTTATATCCTTCTGATATACAATTTATACATTGTCGAAAACTAAGTACTTTTCTTAAAGGATATACAGCCATTGTAATTAACATAGCCACGATACTTCCCGTTGAAAGTCCTAATGAAGCATCACTTCTTGCAAAAGCTTCCTTAAAACTAGCCCCTTCAAAAAATCCTCCTGTATAGATCATTCCTATTATACAACAACTTATTAATAATGCTATTGGAATAATCAAATCTAAAACTGATCCTTTTTTATCTTCTTGATCTGTGTCCACTAGAAATGAACGATCTTCTGTTGTAAATAAATCTCCATTTAAAGCATTATTTTCATGAATTTTCATTGATCCTAAATCCACTTTTAATGCTACTGATAGTATTAACATTATAAGTGTTAAGAAAGCATAAAAATTATAAGGGATAGCATTAACAAAAAGAGTAAATCCATCTTTTCCCGGAACAAATCCTGTAACTGCTGCTGCCCAAGATGATATTGGAGCAATTACACAGATTGGAGCTGCTGTTGAATCTATAATATAAGCAAGTTTTGCACGAGAAATTTTATATTTATCTGTTACAGGACGCATTACACTTCCCACAGTTAAACAGTTAAAATATCCATCTATAAAAATTAAACAACCAAGTAAGATTGTAGCAAGTTGAGCAGAAACACGAGATTTTATTTTCTTTCCTGCCCATTCACCAAAAGCAAGTGATCCTCCTGCTTTATTCATCAAACAAACCATAGTTCCTAAAATTACTAAAAATATTAAAACCCCTATATTAGATTTATCAGAAAGTACCTTCATAAATCCATTATCTACAATAAAAACAATAGCTTTTTCTATATTAAAGTTAGAGTAAAATAATCCTCCTAGAGCTACACCTAAAAAAAGTGAACTATAAACTTCTTTCGTTATTAGGGAAAGTAGTATAGCTCCTAGCGATGGAACTAAACTCCAAAAATTTCTATAAAACATTTGATTTTGTATTGCTTCTTGAGAATATGTAACTTTAGTAAAAATTAGGAAACTAAAAAATAATAATAATGATTTTAACTTCTTATTTATAATAATCATCTCCTATTTTTTATAATAATTCCTTAATTGTAATCATTATAACATTTATTTACTAAAAATGTCAAGAATATAGAATTTT
>NZ_JARHZE010000049.1 GCF_029258315.1 Fusobacterium sp.
TCTGACACTGCTACTATCTTCATATTTTTTCCTTATCATTAAGCTATAAATAATGTTGTTTCTGCTTGCTCCATTATTTTTATACCAACTTTTTTTGTTATTTTTTCATATAAATATGAATTACTTAAGTTACCCATTATCAACACATCTTCCTCTTTACAAATTTGTAAAAAAGCATCTGAATCAGATTTTAAAATTTTTACAGAATCTACTTTTATTCCTTTTCCTTCCATAAAAGAGTTTAAATAATTTTCTTTTTCTTCCTCTTCATCATCCTCGTGTTCTTGAACTAAGCTATCTACTAATTCAAAAGATTTTATTTCATCCACATGTGAGAAAATATTTATAAATCTTTGGAAACTTTTATTTACCTTTGTTCCATCATCATTTGCAATAGCTATTTTTTCTAGCTTAAGAGGTTTATCTCTTACAACTATTATAGGTTTGAAGAATCTTTTCATTAAAACTATTAAATCTTCTGTAAATCTCTCTTCTTTTTCTATAAGAAGCATATCTGATTTTTTTAATTCCTGTATAACTACTTCTGGAGTTATTCCAAAACTAACTTCTAGTTCCGCATCTATTCCATTTTCTTTAAGTTCCTCTTTTATTTTTTCTATTTCCCTTTCTTCAAAAGCGTTCCATTCTTTATTTATACCAGCTAGCATAGGTTCTAACATAATTCCATCAACAGCATTTGGTAAAAATTCTTTTTTTCTAACATCTCTTACATGAAAAGGTCTTATTCTAAAACCAAAATTATCTCTTAAATAAATAGCACTATCAATAAGATTTTTTCTATTGTAACCATTTCCTAAAACTAAAAGTACATTGTTTTCCATAAAAAGCCTCCTTTTTCATTATAAAAAATATAATGAGTTTTATATCTCTTCATCTTCCTCACTGTCAAAAGTTTGGAATAGTGAATCTTCTTCTATTATTTCTTCCATTTCTTGCTTTTTAGACATTTTTTCTGTTTCTAATGTTTCCTCTTCTGCTTCAGATAAAATTCTCTCTTCATCTTTTTCATTTTTTACTTTTACAACAGCAACAACTTTTGAATTGTCATCTGTTTTCATTATTATTACTCCTGATGTAGCTCTTCCATGAACAGCTATTGAATTTACTGCAGTTCTTATTACTACACCTGAAGAGTTTATTGCTATTATTTCTTCATCCTCTTTTACAGGTTTAACTCCTATTATTTCTCCTGTTTTATCTGTTAATCTAAAGTTTTTAATTCCCATACCACCTCTTTTTTGAGTAGTGTATTCTATAACTCTAGATCTTTTTCCATATCCATTAGCTGTAACAGTTAAAATTGTTTCCTCATCTGGAGAAGTTATTAGAAGTGCTGATACAACACTATCACCCTCTCTTAATGTTATTCCTTTTACACCTATTGCAGTTCTTGAAATACTTCTTACTTCATTTAGATCCATTCTTACTGAATATCCTAATTTTGTTGCAATAAATAATTGATCTGTTTCTTTTCTTATTAGTCCTGCAAAAACTAATCCATCTCCATCTCTGAAGTTTATTGCAATTTTTCCATTACTATTTATATTAGCATATTCCATTAAGTTTGTTTTCTTGATTGTTCCATCTTTAGTTACAAAAATAACTTCTTTTTCTTCTGAGAACTCTCTTACTTTTATTATGAAAGCTGGTTTTTCATCCTCTTGGAAATTAATAATATTGCTTATTAATTTTCCTCTTGATTGTTTTGAAGTTTCTGGTACCTCATAGGCTTTCATTTTATAAACTCTTCCCTTATCTGTAAATATCAATACAGTGTCTAGGTTAAGCATAACAAACATATCGGATACAAAATCATCCTCTATTGTATTTTGACTAGAAACCCCTCTTCCACCTCTTCTTTGAGCTTTGTAGTTATCTATTCCAATTCTTTTTACATAACCTTTATTTGTTATTGTAAGAATAACTTTTTCATCTTTAATAAGATCCTCTACATCTATATCTTTTCTTTCATCTTCTATAACTGTTCTTCTATCATCGTTATATTTCTCTTTAACCTCTTCTAATTCTTGCTTCATTATACCATATATTTTTTCATCATCAGCAAGAATTTCTTTAAATTCTTTTATTTTTCTTTCAAGTTCTTGGAATTCTTGTTCTATTTTTTCTCTTTCAAGTCCTGTTAATCTTTGTAATTTCATGTCCATAATAGATCTTGCTTGAATTTCTGAGAAAGCATATTTTTCAATTAAAGATTCCTTAGCTGAATTTGAATCTTTAGAATTTTTAATTAAAGAGATTATTCTATCTATATTTTCTAAGGCTATTCTAAATCCTTGTAAAATATGATCTCTTTTTTCAGCCTTATCTAATTCAAATTTAGTTCTTCTTGTTATAACTTCAAATCTATGTTTTATATACTCTTCTAAAACTTCTTTTAAGTTTAAAACTTTTGGAACATTATTTACTAGAGCTAACATTATTACTCCAAAAGAAGTTTGAAGATCTGTATATTTATAAAGTTTATTTAAAACTATTTCTGGTTCTTCACCTTTCTTTAGTTCTATTACAATTCTTATTCCTTCTCTGTCAGACTCATCTCTTAAATCTGAAATTCCTGTTAATTTTTTTTCTTTTACTAAAAGAGCTATTTTTTCTATAAGAGCTGATTTATTTACTTGATAAGGTATCTCATTAACTACTATGGCATGTTTTCCATTAGATATATCTTCTATCTTAACCTTTGCTCTTACTTGTATCTTTCCTCTTCCTTTAGTATAAGCATCATGTATACCTTTTCTTCCATTTATTATTCCACCTGTTGGGAAATCTGGACCAGGAATATAGTCAATTAATTCTTGAGAAGTTATATCTCTATTATCTATTAAAGCTAAAGTTCCATCAACCAATTCTCCTAAATTGTGAGGAGGTATATTTGTTGCCATACCTACTGCAATTCCAACTGTTCCATTTAATAAAAGGCTTGGTATTTTTGCTGGTAATACAACTGGCTCATCTAATGAGTCATCAAAGTTTTTTCTAAAATCTATTGTATCCTTATCTATATCAGCTAGAATCTCATCTGTTATTTTTGCCATTCTAGCCTCAGTATATCTCATTGCCGCAGCTCCATCACCATCGATGGAACCAAAGTTTCCATGTCCTTCAACAAATTCATATCTATAGTTGAAGTCTTGAGCCATTCTTACCATAGCTCCATATACAGCACTATCACCATGTGGGTGATATTTACCTAGAACTTCTCCAACGATTCTAGCACATTTTTTAAATGGCTTATCGTGAGTCATTCCCAATTCATTCATCGCATATAATATTCTTCTATGAACAGGTTTTAGTCCATCCCTTACATCTGGTATTGCTCTACTTACAATAACACTCATGGAATAGTCTAAGTAGCACTGTTTCATTTCTTCTTCTACATATTTATCTATAACGTTAGACATTCTACCTACTTCCTCCTAAATAATTACAATTAGATATCTAAATTTTTAACAAATTCTGCATGAGCTTCTATAAACTCTCTTCTTGGCTCTACTTTATCTCCCATAAGTTTGTCAAATATAAGGTCAGCCTCTCTTGCATCATCAACTTTTACTTGATAGAAAGTTCTAACATCTGGATCCATTGTAGTCTCCCACAATTGTTCTGGGTTCATCTCTCCCAATCCTTTATATCTTTGTAATGTATATTTTTTATTTTCTCCATCCAATCTAACTTGGATATCTTTTAATTGCTTATCAGTATAAGCATATTGTACAGATTTTCCTGTTGTAACTTTATATAATGGCGGTTGAGCAATATAAATATTTCCATTATGTAAAAGCTCCACTAGGTATCTGTAAAAGAATGTTAATAATAATGTTCTTATATGAGCTCCGTCAACGTCAGCGTCTGTCATTATTACTATCTTTCCATATCTTAATTTTTCTATATTAAAATTATCTCCAATTCCAGTTCCAAAAGCTGTGATCATTGATCTTATTTCAGCATTCTCTAGTGCTTTATGTAGTCCAGCCTTCTCTACGTTTAATATCTTTCCCCTAAGTGGTAAGATTGCTTGGAATCTTCTATCTCTTCCTTGTTTTGCTGATCCTCCTGCTGAATCTCCCTCAACTATATAGATTTCACATTCAGCTGGATTTTTTGAAGAACAATCTGCTAATTTTCCAGGTAGAGATCCAACTTCAAGAGCGGATTTTCTTAATACTAACTCTCTTGCTTTTTGAGCTGCTTCTCTTGCTTTTTTAGAGTTTAAAACTTTGTCAATTATTACTTTCATATCCCCTGGGTTATCTTCTAGGTACATTTTTAATTGAGAACCAACTATTGAAGAAACAACTCCAGTTACCTCTGAGTTTCCTAATTTTGTTTTTGTCTGCCCTTCAAATTGAGGTTGTGGTATTTTAACAGATATTATTGCTGTTAACCCTTCTCTTATATCGCTTCCTTGTAATTTTCCATCTTTTTCTTTTAGGTATCCTAAAGTTTTTCCTAAATCATTGATGACTCTTGTAAGAGCTACTTTATATCCACTAACATGAGTTCCACCTTCATGAGTATGGATATTATTTACAAAGGAATAAATTGTTTCTCTTTGGTTTGTATTATAAAGCATAACAGCTTCAAATATTACTCCATCAGCTTCACCTGACATATATATAGGTTCTTTTATAAGTTTTACAGAATCTTTTTCTACCTCTCTGATATAATCTATTATTCCACCTTGGAATTCTAATTCTGTTGATTTAACTGGTTCTTTTCTTAAATCATTTAACTCTATTCTTAAACCTTTGTTTAGGTATGCTAATTCTTTTAATCTTGTTTCTAAAGTTTCATAGCTATATATTAGAGTTTCAAAAATTTCTCCATCAGCCTTAAATTTTACTTTAGTTCCTGTTTCATCAGCTTCACCAATAATTTTTACATCCTCTTCTGGTTTTCCTCTGTCATATCTTTGAAACCATACTTTTCCTTCTCTTTTTACTTCTACTTCAAGCCACTCAGATAAAGCATTAACTACTGATACCCCAACTCCATGAAGTCCTCCAGATACCTTATAGTTATCATTTTCAAATTTTCCTCCAGCATGAAGTACTGTAAGAACTATTTCTAAAGCTGATTTTCCATATTTAGGGTGCATTCCTGTTGGAATTCCTCTTCCATTATCTATAACCTCAATTATATTATTAGGAAGAACATTTACTATAATTTTATCACAATATCCTGCAAGAGCTTCGTCTATTGAGTTATCTACTATCTCCCAAACCAAATGATGTAAACCTCTTTCTGAGGTAGTTCCTATATACATCCCTGGTCTTTTTCTAACTGCTTCTAACCCCTCAAGGACCGTAATATTTTCTGCTTGATAATTATTACCCATCTTTCCCTCCGAATCTATTCTAAATCTTTAATTTTTATTAATTACTGTTTCTAATGGTATTCCCATACATCTATCGCATAAATCTCTCTTTCCTAAAAAAATACTTCCACACTCTTTACATTTTGAGTACCCCTCTTTTAAAAGATACTCCTCTCTTTTTTTAGAAAGATTTGCTAAATATTTTATGCTCTCCTCTAAAGACATATTTTCTGTTTCATATGTATCTGGAATTACCCTTCTATCCTTTAACTTTTCTTTATATTCATTCTTTAATTTTTCTATTTCAAATTTATTCTCAATATTTATTTTTCCAGTTTTAAAAACTATATTCTTTATATACTCTCCCTGAAAATATCCATTTATCTTATCTATATATTCAGACTTTTTCATATTCATATAATGGAGATATGTTGAACTTTCAACTTTTACATACAAAACCTTATCTTTTATGCCTACCACTTCAGAAATTTTATGAACTTTTCCTACTATCTCTTCCCACTTCCCCACAAGGATAGATGTTCGAAGAGTATTACTTTTTTTTATAGCATCTAAAATCATATTATCAAGTTCAATTATCTTCATAAACCTCTCCTGATTTTACTGAAAATATCTTAGCTCCAATATTCATTGTTTCCGTTGAAGTTATTATTACCTGTATCTCTCTTTTTTTTAAATAGTCTAATATATTCTCTTTTCTTATTGAGTCAAAATATGAAGAGACATCATCTATTAAAAATATAGGACTCTCTCTTTTTTCCTTCAGTATCATATCTATTTCTGAAAGTTTTAAAGAAAAAATTATAGATTTCTTTTCTCCTTGAGATGAAAAAGATTTTGCCTCTTTCTCCTCTAATAAAAATAAAAAATCATCTTTTTGAGGTCCAACATTGGAATACCCATATTTTATCTCTCTAAAAAATTCCTCTTTTATTTTTTCTCTAAAAAGATTCTCAAGATAATCTGTATCTATTTTTTTTATCTCTCCTAAAAAAGAGCTATATTTTAAAGAAAGTTCTTTTTTATTATCAAAAAGTTTCCTATAATTTAAATTTAAAATTATAGAGATATTTTTTATATACTCTATTCTTTTTTTTATAATTTTTACTCCATATTTTATAAACTCTTCCTGATAAATTTGAAACATCTCATTTTTATAATTTTTTTCTTTCAGATATTTATTTCTGATTTTTAAAAGTTTTGTGTATTCTTTTAAATTTTTAAAATATTCTTCATTCCCCTGAGAAATCTCTCCATCAAAAAATTTTCTTCTGATAGAGGGACTCCCGACTATTAACTCTATATCTTCTGGAATAAATGAAATCACATTAACTTTTCCATAAAATTCATCATAGGGTACTTTTTTTCTATTGAATGAATATTCTTTTTTTTGGCTATCTATCTTTACACTTAAATTTTTTTGGTTTATTCTATCCTCATATTCTATAAAACAACCTACTTTATTTTTTCCATATTTAATCATATCTGGGTTTTTGGAAGTTCTAAAACTTTTTCCAGTAGCTCCAAAATAAACAGCCTCTATTATAGAGGTTTTTCCCTGTCCATTCTTTCCTAGAAATAAATTTATTTTTGGAGAAAACTTTAAATTTCTATCTATAAGATTTCTAAAATTTATATAATTTATCTCTAGGATTTTCAACTCTACACCTCTTTAAATTATTCTACAACAAATTCTTTATCAAATACTTTTACTTTGTCTCCTGAACGAAGTTTTTTCCCTCTTCTTGTTTCAATCTCTCCGTTTACTTTTACTTCATTATTTAAAATCATATCTTTTGCATCTACACCACTCTCTGCAATTCCTACCCATTTTAAAAATTGATCTAATTTTATAAACTCTGTATCTATTTTAATTTTTTCCATTTTTCCTCCTCAAAAAAACTTTTGTTTACTATATATTTTATCATAAATTGCTATATTTTTCAATTTTTCCATTGGATTATTAAAATAAAAAACATTCAAAATATTTAAATATTTTGAATGTTTTTCTTTTATTTGGATATGTGAATTTCACCAATAGAAAAAGTTTCATTTTTATTATCTATCTCAATAATAATCTCTCCACTTTTGTCTATCTCTTTAGCAATTCCTTCTTTAGTTTTTCCATCTCTCAGATCTATCATTATTTTTTTATTATAAAGATAATTCTTTGAATTTAGATACTCTAAAATATTCCACCAGTTACCACTTAAATATTCATTTATATTTTTCTTAAAATCTTCTATAACTTTAAAGATTACCTCTTCAATTATATAATCTTTTCCTGTTATAGATTTTAATGAAAGACCTTTTCCAAGAGCCTCCCCTTTGATCTCATTATTTAGATTTATCCCTATCCCAATAATAAAATCTTTATTTTTCTTTTCAACTAAAATTCCACTTATTTTTTTGTCATTAGCATAAATATCATTAGTCCATTTAAATTGAAATTTTATCTCTTTTTCTAATTCTTCAAAAGTTTTAAGTAATGAATATCCAACAACTAAAGGAAGTTTTACATATTGACTTATATCCACGTCTTCTCTTTCTTTTAGGATAAAGCTAAAATATGCTCCCCCCTCTTCAGAGGACCAATTATTTCCTCTACGCCCTCTTCCAGAACTTTGAGTTTTAGCTATTGCTATTTCATATTCTTCTTTTCCCTCTAGATTTTTTAAAAAGCTATTTGTTGAATCTATAGTCTCAAATCTGTGTATTTTCATCTTCATCTCCTACTAAAAATTTCCATATTCCATCTTTCTTTCTCCACTCACCTTTACAATTAACGCTTCTAGCCCCTTGTTCAAAATGAAGCATAGCTATTCCTTTATCAATTTTTTCATAGCCATTATTTTCTTTTATATTAATTGTTATATAGTTATTATTCTTATCGAAAAACCATGGTTGTTTATTTCTAGCAGACGGAGCTTTTTGTACAAACTCTAACCCTCTTATTATCCAATCTTTTTCATTTTCTTCTATTTTCTCTATATTTGGAAATAAATCTATAATTCTTTTTCTTTTTCTTCCAATTACAGATATAAGCTTTTCAAATCCATCTTTTTCTTCAGACTCTACTTTCCCAAAAGCTATTAAACAATATATTTTCTCTCCATAATCAAGACTTATTTCTTCTGTAATCTCTTTATGATCATATGTAGCTCCTATCCAACAAGTTCCAAATCCCATTTGAACAAGTTTCAAAACAAGATATTCACCATAATATCCTATCTTTTCCTCTATTTTTTTCTCTTTAGGTTCTCCAACAAGGGCTATATATGAATTACATCCTCTTATTAAACCATAGGAATGAAATCCACTAAAAATTTCTCCTCCATAGTTTACCACTGCTTTAAAAGAAAGACCTCTCACTTCGTTGATTCTGTCTAAAATCTCTACTATCTTTACCTCTTCATCTATTGTAATCTCTTCTTCAGTAAATTTTCTTCTTGAGGTTCTACACATTATCTCACTCGTCAGATTTTCTTCTATTTTCATTGAATTTCTTTCCTCCTAATTATACCTAGCCAATAAATATATTGTAGCTACAACCAAAGTTTGAAGGGATATTGAAGCTCCAAACTTTAAAAATTTTATAAAATCTATCTTACAACCAGCTTTTTTAGAAGCAGCTACCGCCACTACATTAGTAGCTGAAGCTAATATTGTAAGATTTCCACCTAAACAAGATCCGAATGATAATGCCCACCAAAGTGCATTAACATTTGATTGCCCTTGAAAAGAAGGTAACATTACATTAACTATTTTTGAAACAGTAGCTGCATTAGCAACGTTTCCAATTATTGAAGTAAATAATCCAGAGATCCAAGTTATTGAGATAAGTGCTAAATTAAAATTACCCTCTGTTAAATGAACAAGTTTATTTCCAATAAAATCTATTATATGAAGATTTTCTATTCCTGTTATCATCATAAATAATCCTATAAAGAAAAATAGTGTTTCCCATTCTACATTATTTAATATCTCTTTTGGTTCTTTGTGAGTTATTACAACTAAAAATAAAGCCCCTGAAAGTGCTATTATTGCAAGACCTTTATCTATAAAATTATTTAAAACAAATCCTACCAAAACCAAAGAGAATATAAACATTGATATTCTTAAAATCTTTACATCTTTTAAAGAACGGCTAGAATCCATTTCCATCATTCTTACTTTTAAATCTCTTGATATATGCATTTTTCTACAATAGAAGAAATATACATTTCCTAGTAATATTGCCATTGAAATAATTGACATTGGAGCAGTATTTAGTAAAAATTCATTAAAAGTTAGTCCCCCTTCAGATCCAATGATTAATTGTGTTGGGTCTCCAATAAGAGTTGCTAATCCCCCAATATTTGCTGACATTATTTCAGTCATTACAAATGGAAAAGGATCCACTTTTAACTCATTAGCCAATAAAATAGATATAGGTGCCATCAATAAAATTGTAGTAACATTATCTAAGAATGCTGAACAAACAGCTGTTATTATAGAAAGCATAACTATCAATCTAAAAGGTTCCCCTTTTGTAAGTTGTGCCACCTTAATAGCAAACCATTGAAACACACCTGTCTCAGATATAATGTGAACCATCATCATCATACCTATTAACAAAAATAATATCTCCAATCTCTCATAAATAGCTTTTAATGCCTGAGCTTCATTTAAGATTCCAATTAAAGCCATTATTAATCCGCCTAACATAGTCGCCCATGCACTTGGTATTTTTTCCGTAATTATAAAATAAAACGTTACAATAAATATTAGTATACCAACTATTAAGTAAAACATATTTCCTCCTACTTGCTTTTAAATATGAAGAACTTTTTTAATTATATCATATCTTCTGATAACTCCACGGAACTTTCCTTTATCTACTACATATAGTCTTGTATACCCTTTATTTACCATTATAAAGCATATTTCCATTATAGGAGTTTTTCTATCTAAGATATGTAAGTCCTCTTTTTTTCTATAAATGTCTTTTATTGTTTCAACCTTTTCTTTTAATAAATATTCTTCAAAAGGTTCTCCTACTGTTAAGAAATCCAAATCTTTCATTAAAGATAAATATTTAGGCATTCCATAATTTATAAGCTCTTTTTCTGTAATTTCTCCTAAAAAGTTATTATCTTTATCCACAACAGGTATTCCGCTTATTTTTTCATTTATTAATCTTCTTGCTACTTCATCTAGAGTAGTAGTCTCATAAACGGGATCTATATTTGGACTCAAAACGTCATCAGCTATTATTTTGTGATCAAACTCAATATTAGCATCTTCAATTGCTTTAAAAACTTCTTTTGGTGATTTAGCATTTTTTATTTTTTCTAAATACTCAGTTTTTTTCATTGCAATTTTTGAAATTCCACCCATAATTTTTAACATATTTTTATTTTTTAGAATATCAGAAATAACTAAGAATATTACTTTTACCTTATCAGTTTCTTCTAATCCTTCAACTTTTATTTCAAATGGTTTTTCTAATATACCAACAGCAACTATAAAATCATTGAAATTAGGTATTCTTGCATGTGGAACTGCTACTCCCATACCTATTGCAGTTGAGATCTCTCTTTCTCTTTTTATTACAGATCTTTTTATTTCTTCTTTTTTCTCCTCCACTATTTTTTCTTGATCTGCAATTTTATCTATTATTTCCTCTATTATTTCTTCTTGAGTTCTCCCTTGAAGATTCATAAAAATTAATTTTTTGTCAAAATAATTACAAAGTTTCATACCCTTCCTCCATTAATATCTTACATAAATATAGATTAAACTTAATACAACCGATTGTGCTACAACAATTGTTCCCCACTTAAAAAATTCTTTAAAAGTGATTTCAATTCCTACTTTTTTTGATACTGAAGCTCCAACCATATTGGCTGCTGCTCCTACTATTGTCATATTTCCACCTAGACAAGCTCCAAGAGACAATGACCACCATAATACATTTGTATCCCCACTGTAATTTGGTAATATTTCTAAAATTATCTTACCAAAAGAAAGCGCATGAGGTATTGAACCTATTATTGGTGACAATCCTGCTGAAACCAAAAGGATTAAACTTGATGTAAGCTCTAAGTTTCCTGCTGTCAATGATACTACATACTCTCCTATCATTTTTACAATACCTAATTCCTCTATTCCTTGGATTACTACAAATAATCCTCCAAAGAAAAATAAAGTATCCCATTCAACTTTTACAAGTACATCTTCTGGTTTTTTTCCACTTAAAACAACTAGAATTCCTGCTCCTAATACAGCTATTATTGAAAGTCCTATATCTGTGAAACTATTTGTTAAAAAACCTAATATTACACCCATAAAAACAATTATAGACTGCATTAAAAGTTTTTTATTCTTTATTGTTCTTGATAAATCTAACTCCATTATAGTAGCTCTTAATTCTCTAGAAACATGCATTCTTGGTTTTAAATACAAGCTTGCACTCACTATTAATACAATAGCATTTATCAAGACAATAGGTCCTAAATGAACTATAAATTCATTGAAGGTTATTTTTCCAAGACTTCCTATTATCAAGTTTGGTGGATCCCCTATCATTGTGGCTGTTCCACCTATGTTTGACATAAATATCTGCATAAGAACAAACGGTTTTGGATCAAGCTCTAGCCTCTTAGCTAAAAAAATAGTAACTGGAACAATCAAAAGTATTGTTGTAACGTTATCTAGGAACGCTGAAAATGTTGCTGTTACTATGGATAAAAGTGCAAGAATCTTTATAGGATCCCCATTAACTGACTGAGCAATTTTTATTGCTACCCATTGGAATATCCCTGTTTCTGACATTATTTCCACAATAATCATCATTCCTATAAGCAATACTAAAATCTCTAAATTATGACCCACAACTTCAAGAGCTTTTTTTTCGTTTAAAATATTTACAACTACCATTAAAGCTCCACCGATTACAGACACTAACGATTTCGGATATTTTTCAGTTATGATAAAGTAAAATGTAACCAAAAAGATCAGTATCCCCATAATCATTAACATATTTCCCATTTTCCCCTCCGACCTCAAAATAAATTCTGAGTATTTAAAATATATAAAGGACTCTTCAAAGAGTCCTTTTTTACATGGTCTTTATTTAAAATTTTATCTAATTTTATCCATTATTCCTATTCCATATACAGAACCTACATGAGATCCAATTACAGCTCCAATTTCTACTCTTCCTCTGTAATCAACTTTTTTGAATTTTTCAGCTATTGTTTTTAATGTATCTGCATTAGTAAGTTCGCTGTGGTTTCCTCCCCAAGCAGTATATAATATTATAGATGTTTTAGCTGATTTAATTATTTTTTCCATATGAAGAAGTGCTCCTTTTTCTCCTAAAACTTTAGTTTCTAAAGAAACCTCTCCATTTTCCACTTTCAATACTGGTTTTACTCTGAAGATTCCTCCTATGAAAGCTGATGCTTTTCCAATTCTTCCACCTCTTTGTAGATATTCTAAATCTTTAACTACAAAGTAAACTTTCATAGCTTCTTTTGTCTCTTCTATCCATTTTATAATCTCTGATAGTTCTTTTCTTTGTTGAGCCATTTTTGCAGCTTCTACTGCTAAATGTCCTAAAGCAAATGTAACAGTTTTTGAATCTATTATAATGATGTCATCTTCTCTATTAGACATTCCTCTTCCAACTCTTGCAGCCTGTTGAGTACCACTTAGTTTTCCAGAAATGTGTATTGATATAATTTTCTTATATCCTTTTGCAAATAATCTCTCATAAAGAGCTTTAAATTCTGCTGGAGATGGTTGAGAAGTTTTTGGTAATTGTCCTTCCTCAATAATCTTTTTCCAGAACTCTTGTTTAGAGATATCTACACCATCTCTATAATAATTATCTCCATCTAATTTAACTTTTAATGGAATTATTTCTATATTATTTAGATCTCTTATCATCTCTTCTGATAAATCTGAAGTAGAGTCTGTAACTATTGCGATCTCTGGTAATTTTGGATCTCTATTTTCTATATAAATATAGTAAGGATAGTGATCTTGTTTACAGATTATCTCTTCATATTTTACATTTGAAGCTACCTTTTTTAAATTTAAAGTTGATTGTTCTTCAGCTTCTTTTCCAAGAGATACAAGCACATTTAATGTATTTTCTACAAAATATTTATTTGCTACTTTTTCTGTCATCTCTTTTAATGACTCAGCTGTTTCTTGAATTTTTCCATTAACAATTGCAATATAGTTTCCTTCTTTTATTTCAAGTTCATCAACTCTAGTATTTCTTACTGCTTTTGTTATTTCAATAGAAGTATTTATACCTAAATGATCAATTACACTTTCCATTTTTAAATCTTTATTTTTTATAATGTAGTGCCCTTCTAACATACTTTTAGTTTCTAATACTGTAACTTCTTTATTTTTTGCTCTCTCTGCAGCTATTTTAGCAGCTGATATTATATTTTTATTATTTGGTAGAACTATTATTTTTTCAGCTGATATTTTTTTAATTCCCTCTTCTATATCAGCTACGCTTGGGTTATTTGTCTGTCCACCAATAAGCACAGCTGTTGCCCCAGCATTTAAAAATACTTCCCCCATCTCTCTGTTGTCAACAATAGCAAAATATCCAATAGGTCTAGAGTTTTCATTTCTTATTATAATATTGCTATCTTCAATCTCATAAGCCCCATCTTTGAATAATTTATTATTGTGATGTTGAATCTCCATATTTTCTATCTTCATATTAGATAAGTTTCCTAAAGAACAAGCTATTTCTAGAACAAGTCCAGGATTATTTGTATGGATATGTGTTTTTGTTTTTTTAGAAGTTTGAGCACAAACTAAAGAGTCCCCATAGATACCTATTTTCGCCTTATACTCTTCTAAATCAAAATTTCCATTCTCGATAATAAATTCAGTACAATATTTAAATTTGATCTCTTCTAAAGCTACTGCTGTGGCATCTAAAATCTCTTTTCTTTTAGATTGAGATTGAATAATTCTTTCCAAATCCTCTAACATTTGAGGATCTGTTATAGATTTTTCAAATCCCTCTAAAATATAGAAAATCCCTTTTCCTCCTGCATCAACTACGCCAGCTTCTTTTAATTTTGGTAAAAGGTTTGGAGTTTCTTCTACTGCTTCTGCTGAAACATTTTTTAAGTGCACTAAAAATGGGATAAAATCATTTTTATCTCCATCATAAAGTTTTGCTGCCTCTGATACTCTTCTTATAACTGTAAGAATAGTTCCTTCAACAGGGTTGCTAACAGCATTATATGCTTTCTCTTTAGCTTTTTCAAAAGCTCTTATAACATCATCTACTGTTGCTTCTTCTTTGTCTTGAATTCCTAATAAAAATCCTTGAATTATTTGAGATAGAATCGTTCCAGAATTCCCTCTAGCTCCTAAAAGTATTGCCTCTGATACTATTTCACATAACTCGGCCATTTTTGGCTCATAATTTAATTTTACAAGTTGGTTCTCCACTGATTGCAAAGTCATTGACATATTTGTTCCAGTATCTCCATCTGGTACTGGATAAACGTTTAAGTCATTCAATACATCAGCATGTCTTGATAACCATCTACTTGCTGCAATAAGAAGTTTTGTAAGTCTCATCACATTTAATACTTGTATTTTTATTTCCATTCTTCCTCCAAATTTTAATATTCTAAAAATTAGAATGTTGGTGGGCTAACTACCCAAATTGCTTTTGTTATTTTTTTACCATTATTTTTAAATCTATGGTTTAAAGTAGATTTAAAATAGAAACTATCCCCTTCGTTTAATGTAGTAACTTGGTTTTCTATATAGATATCTAAACTTCCTTCTATTATATATATAAATTCTTCTCCTGGATGATTAAATGACCCTCTTCCACTTTCTCCACCAGGCTTTATTTCATAAATAATTGGTTCCATATCTTTTTCTAATTTTGAAGAAGTTAAAAGTCCTATTGATGTCTTAGAATCTATACTTTCTACATACTTTATCTCATCTTTTTTTACAAGGAAAGTCTCTAATTTTTCCTCTTCTTCTATTAGATAGCTAACTTTTACTTCTAAGTTATTTGCTATCTTTTTTAAATTTTCTATTGATGGTGATGCTTTTCCCTGTTCGATTTGTGATAAAAAACTTGCTGATAATTCAACTTTTTTAGCAAGTTCTCTCAAAGAAAAACCTTTTTCTGCTCTATGCTTTTTTATTTTCTCTCCTATAGTCATACTAATATTTTCCTTTCAACATTTTATTCAAATAAAACAAGCACTGTAATGTTGCTCTCTCCCTAATTTTATTTCTTGTCCCTACGAAAACTTTTCTCTCTACTACTACCCTGTCTTTTACTTTTATTCCCATATAAACCAAACCAACTGGTTTTTCTGGAGTCCCTCCTAAAGGACCTGCTACCCCTGTTGTTGCTATTCCTACATCAGTTTTTAATCCTCTAACCATTTCTTCGGCTGTTTCTTTACTTACTGCTCCATACTTTTCTAGGGTTTCTTTTTTTACTCCTAATCTTTTCTGCTTTGCTTCATTGCTATATGTTGTAATTCCTTCTTCATACACTTCTGACGCTCCAGATACTCCTACTATCTTAGCAGAAAGCATTCCACCTGTACAAGATTCTGCAACAGACAATGATAGTTTTTCTTGTTTTAGTTTTTCTATAACTAAATTTTCTAATCTATCATTTCCTTCTCCAAAAATATTGTCACCTATTATATTATATATCTTTTCGGCAATTTTTTCCACTATGTTTTTATTACTATTTTTTCCTTGGAGTCTTATTATGATTCCAAAATCCTTTACTAAGAACTCATAATCAATTCCCTCTTCTGTAAAAAAGCCACTTATTATCTGATCTAAATGAGCCTCTCCAATTCCATAAACTAAAAGATCTCTGATATAGATTTTATCTACAAGTAAATCTTTTTCCCTTGCAAACCACTCCAAAAATCTAGGGAACATATCATACACTTCTGAAGGAACACCTGGAAAAGAAACTATCCCATCCACATAAACAGCTGGACACATACCAACTTTATTTGGAATAGATACTGCTCCTTCTGGTTTTTCAACTTGCTTTATATTATTTGGAGTATATGTTAATTGCCTCTCTTCAAATTTTTTCATCATTATTGCAAGATCTTCATCATCAACAATAATTTTTTTATTCAGAAACATTGCCACAGCATCTTTTGTTATATCATCAATTGTTGGTCCAAGACCTCCAGATGTTATAATTAAATCACTATTTTTTCTGGCAAATTCTAAAGCAACTAATATATCCTCTATGCTATCCTTCACTGTTAATTTATTTTTTATCTCTATCCCATATTTATTTAACTCTTCTGCCATAAAAATACTGTTAGTATCTACTGTTCCTCCACTCAGAAGTTCCGTCCCAACAAGAATTATACTAGCCTTCATTTCCTTCATCTCCCTTTATTATTAAAAGAAATATGTCCATATACAAAGTAATATAAAATTTCCTATAATTCCAGCTAAAAAGTCATCCATTGTAACACCTATTCCGTCTTTTAAAGCCTGTACTTTATCTATTGGACCTATTTTTGTTATATCTAATATTCTAAATATCACAAAAGCAAGAGCTATTGCTATTAAAAATTCTTTTACCCCTGTTGGATTAACAAGAAATAATGTTGTCATAAATCCTAAAACCTCATCTATTACAACCTGTTGTGGATCCTCTTTTTTAAATATAACCTTTTCACTTATATCTGAAACATATACGCTCAAAGCAAAAAAAGTCATAAGAAAAACAAAATAAAATGAGTTATATAGGGTTATATTTGGAAAAATTTTTCTTAAAAAATTAATTCCTATATATAATGGAATCCCTCCTAAAGTCCCAAAAGTTCCCGGAGCTTTTGGCATATCTCCAAGACCAAACCAAGTAGCTAAATTTCTAACAGTCATTGTCTTCATTAAAATACTCCTCTCTCATAGTTATAAGGACTATAAGCATTTTCTTTTTTATCTATATTTTTTATTATATAATTTATTTCTTCCTCTGTTTCATCTAAAAGTTCTATCACAACCTCATCTATTCCAAGTTTTCCCAATCTTTTTACTTGGCTAAGTACATTTAATGGTTTTTTGAAATAGATTTCATTATTTCCAAACTCATTTATTCTTGAAATAAATATATCCTGTTGTTCATTTTCAAATGTACTCTTATCAGCTATGATACCAAGCTCTATATACATTCCCTTTAATTTTGAATATCCCAACATAGCTTTTCTTACTGGAACTTTCCCAATATTTTCTATCTCTTCATATTTTAATTCTGGAGATATAATAACTGTTTTTACCCCTTTTATTTTTGAGTATTCATTTAATGTATAAATATTTCCAACATTCAAATTCCATCCAACAGTTATATCATCAGTTTTATTTTCCAATACTTGATATAGATTTGTAGCCAGATTTGAATTTAGATCTATTTTATCTAAATTTTCCTCTTTGGCAACATCATATCCCCTATGATAAATTTTATTTATTCCCAAACTTCTAACAATATCTTCTTGCTCTTTAGTAGTTACCATAACAGAAATTTCTGGAGTTTTCACCTCATCTTTTTCTATCTCTATCTTAAATATTTTTTCATTTGTTAAATTTCTTCTATAACTTTCCACAAGTTTTTCTTCTAAAACTTTTAGTAAATTTCTTCTAAGTTCTTTTAAAACTGATATTGGTAAGAAAATATTATTGTCTATATACACTTTGCAATCCTTAACTATAAAAGTAGTATCTCCTGTTTCCATTAATTTTTCCTCTATATTTTTTGGATCTGCACTTTTTTTACTAGCCTCTTCTATTAAATTTTCTCCGACTAGGCTCTCAATAATTTCTTTTCCGCTATTATTTATTATCTTACCTTTTAAAATTGGTTTTTCTCCCAATCTTCCTTCAAAAATTAATTCTATCTCTTGTTTTTTATTTTCTGATTTTAATCTTGAAGAAATTTCATCTATAACGACTTTATCAAAATTTTTGAAAACATATTTTGCTCCCTTTGGTGCATTTTTTAAAATTATTTTATCCCCAACTTGAGCTTCCTTAAATTTTTCTCTTTGATTTTTCTTTTCTATTCTATTTATATAATCTCCACCTAATACTTGGTAGTCTTTTGATAGATAAGTTATCCCATCACCTAAAACTATACTATCCTCTAGCAATAACTCTTTTCCACTTATAATTCCAATAGGTTTTCCCATTGTAGCTGAATAATCTCTGTTCATTATATCAGATGGATTTGTTTCTTTATAAAAATATCCTTTTGAATAACCTCTGTTGAATACATTTGAAAGTTTTTCCTCTCTGTCAATATTATCAATCATATCTTTAAAATATGTAACTGCTTCATTAACATAAGTTTTTTCTTTCATTCTTCCTTCAATTTTTATACTATTAATTCCAATAGATTTTAATTTTTGAATTTCATCTTTTCCCATTAATTGGTCTTTAGGACTTAGTAAAAAGTTACATTTTCCCTCTTTATTATATAATTTTCTACAAGGTTGGGCACACATTCCTCTGTTTCCACTTCTTCCACCTATAAAACTACTCATATAACAATTTCCAGAATAAGAGATACATAAAGCTCCTGAAACAAAAACTTCTAATTCAATTGAAGTATTTTCTCTTATTTTTTTTATCTCTTCAAAAGTCATCTCTCTAGGTAATACTACCCTTTTAAATCCTAATTTTCTTAAGTATTCAGCTTCAATATGGTTTGAAACCGTCATCTGAGTACTTCCGTGAATATCTATTTCTGGAAAATTTTCCTTTATAAATCTAAAATATCCTAAATCTTGAACTATAATTGCATCTAGTCCATACTCATAAAGTGCTTTTAAATTTGTATATAAAAAATCTATCTCTACATTTTTCATAAGAGTATTTAAAGTAAGAAATATTCTAGTTCCTCTTTTATGAGCATAATCTATCGCTTCCTTATATTCATCTAAAGTAAAATTTTGTGCATTTCTTCTAGCTCCAAAACCTTTTATTCCCATATAGATTTCATCTGCTCCAGCATTAACTGCTGAATAAAATCTTTCTAAATTACCTGCTGGGGCTACTATTTTCATTTTTTCCTCCAATTATTTTTCTATCTCATTTAAAATTTTTTTATAAACTATTTCTACTTTTTCTTCAAGTTCAACTATTGTTCCATTATTTTCTATCAAAATATCTGACTTTAATTTTTTTTCTTCTAAGCTCATTTGAGAATCTATTATTTTTTTAGCTAGTTCTCTTGTTATCTTATCTCTTAAAATTAGTCTTTCTAGTTGTATCTCTTCGTCTACATAAACCAAAATATTTTTATCACACATTTTATAAATGTCTGTTTCAAATAGTAAAGGTACATCAAATATTATTATATCATTTTTAGAAGAATTTAACTTAATTTTTTTTAATTCATCTTTTATTTTAGGATGAAATATACTATTTAATACTTCTAATTTAGATTTATCAGAAAAAACAATATTTTTTAATTTTACCCTGTCTATATTATTTTTATCATCTAATATATCCTGTGATATTTTTTCTTGTATTTCTTTTATTACATCTTCACTATTTCCTAAATCTTTTGCTATTTTATCTGCATCAGCTATATATATTCCAAAACTTTTTAAGATGTTGCTCACTGTTGATTTTCCACTGGCTATTCCACCTGTAAGACCTACTATCATTCTTCCCTCCAAAAAATATTTCATCCCTTATTGTAGTGTTTTTTT
>NZ_JARHZE010000037.1 GCF_029258315.1 Fusobacterium sp.
GATTGAATAAAAACATTTAAAACCCCCTACTCTTCATATTTTTAAAGTCACTTTAATAATTTGTTAAAAAAAATATAAATTATTATATATTTCTTTTATTTTTTTATTTCTTTCGCCCTTTCTTCAAATTATTTTTAAACTGACTTTAATATCTATAGTCTATTTATATCTCTTTTTTTTTAAAAAATCAAATATATTTTATTAATATTTCGTATATAAATTAGATATATTTTATTATAATAATACTATAGGTTCTATTTTTTTACTTTTTTATTGTTTTTGAATATTTTAAAAAATGTTGTATAATATAATTATATATACTAGTATTCTAAAAAAAGGGGGAGTAATAAATTTATGTATCAAAAAAAAGCTCACGAATCTAACGAAAGTAATATTTTCAAATATATATTCGAAGGACATAAATCTTTTGTAATAAATGATATTGTTGAAAATTTAGATATAAGTTTTCCAACAGTAAAAAAAATCATTTCATCATTCTTAAAAAAAAATATTATATTAGAAAATAAAAAAGTTAGTAATGGTGTTGGAAGAAAAGCTATGGAATATAATTTTAATGACCTTTTTTGCTATTCTATTGGTATTCTTGTTTCAAATAAAAAAATTGATTTTATCTTAACTAATGCTTGTGGAAAAGTCTTAAAAAAACATTCTTATTTACTAGAATCAGATGAGTTTCAAAATGAATTTTTGAGTTTTACTAATAATTTTATAACTAGTCTAGGTTCAGAAATCAAAGAAAAGTTAATTGGTATTGGAATTTCTATTCCTGGTATAGTTAATAAAGAGGGGAATTTTATAGAATTTACTTCTAAATACAAAGCTGATTTATCTTTTATAGAAAATCTAAAAAGTATTTTCAATGTTCCCATTCTTATTGAAAATGAATCCAATCTAGCAGCAGTTGCTGAAGCTTTTTTAACTAAAAACTCTATTTATAATAATTTTATGGTTCTAACTATAAATGACTCTATTGGAATAAGTAGTTTTCATCAAGAAAATTTAGAAAAAAATTTCTTCTTCAAAGCAGGAAGAGTTCATCATATGGTTATTGAATCGAATGGAAAATTATGTGAATGTGGAACACATGGTTGTTGGGGAGGATATGTCTCTAATAAAGCACTAATCAATGATTTTAAAAAATATTTCCCTGAAATAAAAAATTATAATGAAATATTCAATGACAAGTATTTTGAATCAAAAGTTGGAAAAATTTTATTAGATGATTACTTAAAATATTTATCCATTGGAATTAAAAATCTTCTATTTTTCTCTAATCCTGAAAAATTAATAATTTCTGGAAAAATATGTTTATATAAACAATTTTTACTACAAGAACTTGTAAATAAAATATATAAAAATCATATTTTTTATCGTGGACCAGAAACTATAGAATTTTCTTCTTTCAAAGAAAATGGTAGTATTATTGGAGCAGCTATGTTTCCAATATTTGATAAATTATTATAATTCTAAAAAAGTGCTTAAGATAATCTTAAGCACTTTTTCTAATTTTTTATTTCATTAATTTTTTTAAATATCTAAAGAAGTCTTCTTTATCTGATGGACAAGTTATACAAACATTTGAAAACATTTCCATTATCTCTTGATTTACTCCACTTAATGCTGCTTTTATAGCTAAAGACTGATTTAGAATATCTCCACAATATTCACCATTAAGAAGCATTTTTTTCATTCCTTTTATTTGGCCTTCTATCTTGTTAATTCTCGTAATAATTTTTTTCCTAGCCTCTATTACCTCTTCTTCATCTAATTTCGATACTGTTGAAACTAATGACTCATCTTTTTGCCAAGCTTTTAGTCCACCTTCCATTTCATAAACATCTTTAAATCCTAACTCACTCATAAGCTCACAAGCCTGTCTACTAACATTTCCAATAGCACAATAAACTAAATATTTTTTATTTCTATCAAACTTTTGAATCTCTCTTTTAAATATACGTGGTTTTAAAAAATCAAGTAATATTGAATTTTCTAATTTCCCCTCATATGTATGTTCCATCTCTGTTCTTGTATCTAAAATCACTAGATCTTTTTCATTTTCTATTAATTTTTTTACTTCTTGTGGCGATAATTGTGTATATCCTTTTATCTTTTCCATTCCAATACCTCATTATTTTTTATCTTGATACCATTATACCTTTTAATTTTTCTTATGTCAATTTTCTTTGATTCTTAAATACGATTCCCATAATACACCATATAAAAAGTGTAACATAAGAACCATAGCTTAAAGATGTTGAAAAATATGGAACTAATAAAAGAACCAAAAATATCCCACCTATTGCTGTTCCAAAAATTCCAAAGAAAGAAAATCTATTTTCTTTTTTATGAAGTAAATAAGCACCATATGAAGTATATAAATAACCTAGAGCTGCTCCAACAGAAGATACATCCAATGACCATAAAACTGTATTTCTTCCTGTTAAGGACATAAGAATACTCAACCCACATAAAACTATTAAAGCATTTTTAGGATTTCCGTGAACTTCTTTTTTAAAATATTCTGGTAAATCTCCCTCTTCTGCCATTGCAAGCATAAGTCTACTACTTGACATATAAAATCCATTTATTCCAGCCACTATTGCAGTAAAAAATGCTAATCCTAAAAATAATACTCCTGTTCTATGAAAAAAATATCCTACACTATATCCAGCAGCCCAGTTTACATTTAAAGTTAAAATTTCTTCCTTTGTCAATCCATATGAAGTTATAAATGTAAGGCAAATATATAAAAATCCTCCTAATAATATTGAGAAAGCTGCTAATAAAGATATTTTTTTAGTATCAAAATTAAGTTCCTCTGTTATCTGAGGAATACAATCAAATCCAATAAATAAAAATGGAGCTATTGTTAAAATTTTTAATATACTACTAAAATTTAAAGGTTCTAATATGTGACTTTGAAAAGTAGGATAGTCCAATCCATTTACATATATCATCAATCCTGAAAACATCAAAACTATTCCCACAAGAAAAAATACCATTATATTTTGAACCATTGAGGCAAACTTTATCCCTTTTATATTAAAATATAGAAATATAAGTAAAGAAATAACTGATACTATCAATTCTCCAAAATAAATATTTCCATTTAAATTATATAAATATCCAAATTTTAAAACATCATTGAATATTGTATTTATAACAACTGGTACAGCTGTGGCATTTAAAGGAATAATTGTAAAATACGAAAGAACTAAAAGCCATCCACATACAAAAGCGTGTTTTTTTCCTATTATTTTTTTAGCAAATAAATATTCTCCCCCAGCTTTTGGAAATCTTTTTATAAGAAAACTATAATTTTTTTCTATTCCTAAAACTAAAAAAGCTCCAAGTGTTATTCCAATAATTGTATTTAAAAAACCTATCTTACTTAAAAATAAATCTCCAGGTAAAAGAAAAGCACCAGTTCCTATAATAGATCCAATAGCTATACTTATTACCTCAAATTTTCCAATCTCTTTTTTTCTTGCCAATATTTTCTCCTTTTTTACACAAAAATAAAAATTCCCAGCTTCAAATTATAAAAATAATTTTATAGCTGGGAATATCATAATAATCTTATCTTATTTTTTTAGCTAATTTATTTCCTAATACTCCTCCAACTACAAGGAAAACAAGGAATATCCATCCTGATAATGAGAAGTTAGCTATTGGAGTATATAGTGCTCCAACATTACAACCATTTGAAAGTCTTGTTCCAAATCCCATAAGGAATCCACCCATTGCAAATAAAAATACTTCTTTTACAGAAACTTTTAATTCAGATGTA
The DNA here is from genome assembly GCF_029258315.1 of Fusobacterium sp. Lineage (GTDB taxonomy): Bacteria > Fusobacteriota > Fusobacteriia > Fusobacteriales > Fusobacteriaceae > Fusobacterium_B. The sequence continues at coordinate 3,812 of NZ_JARHZE010000037.1, forward strand.
GCCACTTCTTTAAAAGATCCTGCTAATAATAAACAAACTAATGTTCCTAAAATTATTCCCACATTTTGTAAATTTATAGCTGTTTCAAAGAATGGAGCTGTATAAGCTGATGCTGCTTTATGTGAATATTCTCCTAAAACCTCTGGAGAAACACCAAATAACATCAATGCTTTTCCAAACCAAATTCCATATGGAGTTGATGCTCCCCACCCTGATTTTGTAACACCCATTAAAAGAGTGAAAAGTGCAGTTATAACAGCTGCTCCTGTACTCATTTTCCAAGGATTTACAAATACTTTTCTATAAGTTTCCTCACTGAATAATATAAATGGTTTTTTCTCTTCTTCAACTACTACATCCTGTGCTAATTCACTTGGAACACCTGTGAATGATCCATCTAATTTTTTAGATTCTTCAAATTTTATAGAGAAATAAACAACTATTAAAGCAAATATTCCTGTTAAAATTGAAGCTCCTAAATATCCATTTAGTCCATCCCATTTAAATAAATCTGGAAGATAAACTCCACCTGCTAACTTAGCTCCAGTTTCACTTGTTAATACAGAATCTTTTATCCAAGGTCTACTATTTAATGGATACCCTAAAAATACTCCCATTCCAAAGAATATTATTGTTATTAAAGCTCTTGGTAATCCTGTTACTAAATCTGTTAAAACTCCTGATGCACAACACATTGAGAAAGTCATTCCAAACCCAAACATTATTCCCCCTAGAATTAATCCTAAGTTAATTGGGTTTACCCATAAACCATAAGTTGTTGGGTCAGCATTGTATAAAAATGCTATTGAAATTAAAGCTGTCGCTGTAAACATTCCCATTAAAGTTCTCATAAGTTTTGTAGATCCTGTGTTGTAAGCTCTGTTAACACTTCCTGCAAATCCCATAAAACTTCTTGTTAATGCATAACCAAATCCCATTCCAACTAATAATCTAAAAAATAGCATACTTGATTTTAAATAGTTATGTCCTATGAATAAAATAGCTATTAATACTATAAATCCTAATATATTTTGTCCTTTTTTCATTTTCTCTCCCCTAAAATATTAATCAAAGTTGTAGTCAGTTACTATTGGTTTTCTGTTCATTGTTACATCATTAAAATATTCAAAGAAAGAAATTCCCATATATCCTGCTGAAATATTGAAGATATTATCAAATCCCATATGTTTTAATAATAAGCAAGCATTATAACTTCTTTGTCCACTTCTACAATGTAAATAAACTGGTCTATCTTTTGGTACTTCATTTAATCTTTCTCTGATTTCACTTAAAGGAATATTTAATGCTCCTTCTATATGACTTAATTCATATTCATTTCTTTCTCTTACATCTATTATGAAAGCTCCATTTTCTACTAATTCTCTAACTTCTGTAAAATGAACTTGTCTAAAGTCATCATTTAATAGGTTTGTAGCTATATATCCTGCAAAGTTTGTAACATCTTTTGCTGTTCCAAATGGTGGTGCATAACATAATTCTAAATCTTTAAGATCATCTATAGTTCCACCAAATTTTATAACTGTAGCTATAACATCTATTCTTTTACATACCTCACCTTTTCCAATAGCTTGAGCTCCTAATACTCTTCCTGTTGGTACTTCATATATTAATTTGAAGTGTGCTGGTTGAGAAGTTGGCATTAATCCTACTCTATCATTAGGTATCATTTGAACTGTATCATAAGTTATATTTAATTTTCTATCTCTTATTGTTGCTTCAGTAAGTCCTGTTGAAGCTCCATTGTAATCAAATACTTTTATAACTGAAGATCCTATATATCCTCTATTATCTATTCTCATTCCATTGATATGGTCAGCTACTCCTCTAGCTTGTTTTTGAGCTGGTCCAGCAAGTGATAATTTAAAATAATCATTGAATAATGGATTATAAACTTCAATAGCATCTCCTACTGCATATATATCTTTATCATTTGTCATATAGTTTTGATTTGTTTTTATTGCACCTGTTTTACCTAATTCAATTCCTGCTCTAACTGCTAGATCTGTTTCCGGAGCTACTCCAATAGCTAAAACTACTGCTTGAGCTTCTATTTTCTTTCCACTTTCTAATACAACAGTATCTTTTTCAAAGCTATTTACTTTATCTCCTACTATAAGATTTACACCTTTATCGTGTAATTCTTTATGAAGAATTTGAACCATATCATAATCAAATATTTTCATTATTTGATCTGCTGCTTCAACTAAAGTTACATTGTATCCAGCTTCTCTTAGATTTTCTACAGTTTCTACACCTATGAATCCTCCACCAATTACTGTTACATTTTTCTTATCCATTGATTTAACAAATTTATTTAATCTATCGATATCAACAACGTTTCTTATTGTGAAAGTGTTTACCATTTCTATTCCAGGGATTCTTGGAACGATTGGTCTAGCTCCCATAGATAATATTAACTTATCATAGCTTTCTGTATACTCCTCACCAGTAGCGTGATTTTTTACAGTTACTTCTTTCTTTTCTCTATTTATATTCATTACTTCATTACTTGTTCTTGCCTCTATTTTATATTGAGATAAAAACTTTTCTGGTGACATTAAAACTAAATTATCAGCCTCTGCCACTACCCCACTTAGATGATAAGGTAAACAACAATTTGAGAAAGAAACATGAGGTCCCTTTTCAAACATTATTATTCTATCTTCTTCACTATGTCTTCTTAATCTTGCTGCTGCAGATGCTCCTCCTGCAACTCCTCCAACTATAAGTATTTTTTTCATAAAATACTATCCTCCCTTTTATTTTCTTAATACCTATACCTAGTATATAGAAATATTTTTAACCTGTCTACACAAGATAGTATTTTTTTATATTTTTATTATTTTTTAATCTTTTTTAGATCTTTTTTTAATCTTAATTTAAAAATAAGATTAGATTTTTTATATTTCTTTAAAACCAAAACTAACATTTCTTATTTTAATTTTTTAATTTGTTCATTTAAAGATTCTTTTTTTATTTTTATATTATTATATTGATCTCTTTTTTATTTTTTTATCTAGTTTTATACCTATTTAAGTTTTCTGTATAGGGGGTTTAGTAAGTTATTTCTCTAATCTGCTAAAAATAAAAAGCTATCCCTAATTATGTAGAATAGCTTTTATCAAAATTTTTATTACTCACTTCTTAATGCTTCTATTGGATTAAGCTCTGCTGCTTTTTTTGCTGGTATTACTCCAAAAACTACTCCTATTATCATAGAAATTCCTAAAGAAGTAAATATAGATACAAATGAAAATATCGGAGGAATATTAACTATATTTCCTACAATTTTTCCCATAACTATTCCCAATAGAACTCCTAAAACTCCACCTAGTCCAGTTAGAATAACTGATTCTATTAAAAACTGACAAAGAATATCTTTATTTGTTGCTCCTATTGCTTTTCTTATACCAATCTCTTTTGTTCTCTCTATAACACTTACAAGCATTATATTCATTACTCCCACTCCACCAACAAAAAGAGAGATCCCAGCTACAAAAGTAACAAACATATTTAAAGTTGTTAAAATACTATCAAATGATGAGGCTCCATCTGATAAAGCTCTAACTTCATAAAGGTCGCTAACCCCTGTTATATCTTCCAATATTTTTTTTATTTTAGCCATATCTTCAGAGATTTTTTCTGGATCCTTTGATTCAACTATAATGCTACTATAATTAGAGGCACTATCGTATAACCTCTCATAAGTGGAAAGAGGAAATCTAACAAATCTTGGAACCCTTTTTCCACCCATAGCTTTAACATACTCTTCAAAATTATTTTCAAATACTCCTACAATTCTATATGAAATTTCTGGATCTTTTCTTGTTTGGGCTAAACTTATTGTTTTTCCTAAAGCTAACTGAGGAGAACCAAAAACATCTCTAGCTGTTATATGATCAATCATTGCTATTTTTTCACCAGCTTTATATTCAAAAGAAATAAATTCTCTACCATACAGAACTTTCACCTTATCTATTTTTTGATACTCTGGTGTAGCAACTGTCAGCCATAAAATTTCAAATCTATCCTTAAATTTTGAATAAACCCTTTGAGTTATCTTAGGACTTATATTTTTAAACTCCTTTGTAGCCTTTAATTTTTTTATCATCTCATCTTCAAATAAATATTTCCATCTAAAATTTTCATCTTTTGTATCTGCATAGACAGTAAATTTTCCATAACCATTCTCTTTTAATTTTCCAGTAATATTTTGTTGTCCCCCTTTTCCAATTGAAGACATAGTTATTACAGATGATATACCTATTATTATCCCCAACATTGTTAAAAAAGAACGAGCTCTATTTCCTTTTAAACTTTTAATTGCACTATTAAAACTCTCCATAAAATTCATTAAACTGCACCATCACTTATTATTTTTCCATCTTTAAAAGTTAAAATTCTTTTACAATATTTTGCAATTTCTGGTTCGTGGCTAACTACCACTATTGTTTTTCCTTGTTCATTTAATTCTTGAAATAATTTCATAATTTCATCTTCAGAAACACTATCTAAGTTTCCTGTTGGTTCATCCGCTAAGATTATTGCTGGATTATTTATCAAAGCTCTTGCTATTGCTACCCTTTGTCTTTGTCCTCCAGAAAGTTCATTAGGTTTATGCTCCAATCTCTTTCCTAAACCAACTTTTTCTAAAACTTCAACAGCTCTTCTTTTTCTCTCTTCCTTATGAACACCAGCATAAACCAAGGGTAACTCAACATTTTCTCTTGTCGTTAATTTTGGTAAAAGATTAAATGATTGAAATACAAATCCTATTTTTTTATTTCTTATTTTACAAATCTCACTTTCATTAACCTTTCCAACACTTATTTCATCTAGGATATATTCTCCTTCAAACTCATTATCTAAACATCCTAAAATATTCATCATTGTAGATTTTCCACTACCACTACTTCCCATTATAGCTACAAATTCGCCTTTTTTTATTCCAAAATCTATATCTTTTAAAGCGTGTAATTTATTTTCTCCATTGATATAATATTTATTTATTTTTTTGATTTCTATTATCACTTTTTTCTCCTTTTAATTGAGAATCATCTAAAGTTTTTGTGAATATTTTATCATTAGGTTTTAAATTCATACTAGGAGTAGTAATAATTTCATCACCAATTTTTAATCCACTTTTTATAATTATACTATCTCCCTTTCTATTTTCTATCTCAACATCTCTCTTTAATATTGTATTATTTGAAGAAACTATATAAACAAAATATTGATTGTTCTCCTCCATCAAAGCATTTTTCGAAATGGTAATATCATCATTTTTTTCTAAATAAATTTTTGCTGATACTTTAAATCCTGGAATAATATTTGGTATCTCCTCTAAAGGAACTACCTCTACCTCAACTATATTTTCTGAAGTTGTTGATGAAGTTTTTGAAATTTTTGAAATTTTTGTGATACTTCCTTTAAAAGAACGTTTTTTCTCAAAAACTTCTGGTTTAATATCCAAGGTTTGCCCTAAGAAGATATCCTTTATATCATATTCAGCTACTTCTAAAATTATTTTTATATTTGATAAATCTGCTATTTCCATCAAAGGCTCATCTGTATTGACAGAATAATTCTCTTGAGCTAGTAATGAAGTTACAGTTCCACTTACTGGACTTATTATTTTTTCAGCTGTTTTTAATAAATCCTCTTGGTACTCCTCTATATTTATTTCAAATCTTTTTACTTCCTCTTCCAGTTCTTTTACATAATTTTTAGAACTTCCCCCAAGTTTTAACAACTCTTTTTCAACTTCTAAATTTCTTTTTACCTTTGCTAAAGAAAGCTCCTCTCTTTTTAAATTTCTAATTATATTATTTCTTTCTGTTTCATCAAAGGTAACTAAGATAGCTCCCTTTTCAACATAATCTCCCTCTTGAACAAAAACTTCATCCACTTTTAATTTTTTATCCACAAATATTTTTTTTGTATCATTGGCTTCTATTTTCCCTTCAACATTAATGTATCCTCTTTTATTATTCGTTGAAATAATTCTTGTAGGATATATTATTTCATTTTTTTTCTTTTCGGGATTTTTTGAAATAAAAAGTAAAGCTCCTAATAATACTGTACCTATTATACTACTTATATATATTGGATTTTTATTCATAATTTTTTTCTCCTCTAACTAGTATTTCATAAATATATCCATTAAATAAATTTTTTGCTTTTTCAGATGCTACCTCATAGTTTAAATAATCATTAAATACATCCATAACTTCAACATAAGTTACATTGCCTAACTTATATTTTAAATTCATTATTTCATATTTATTTTTTTCAAGATCAGCTCTATTCTTACAAACTAAATAATTTTTATATAAAGTATTATACCTTTCCTCTACTTCCAATTTTTTTGAAATATTTTTTTCTTTCTCTTTTAATATATTTTTCTCTTGTTGATTTAAAGAAATTTTTTCATTTTCTAAATCTACATCATAATAAAAAAGATCTTTAGAAACTTTTAAATACATTCTATTTTCATCAGGTTTACCATTATTTTCTTTTTGATGCTCCACTCCAATTAAAACTTCTGGAATTTTATTGTTATACTTTAAATAGTTTATATTTTCCTTTGTTATTTCTTTCTCTAAACCAAGTCTAGATATGTTTCTTTCCCCTATATTTGAAATAAAATTTGAAATATCTTTTTTATCAAATTCTATATCTAATAACTCTTTATTTGAAATATCTATACTAAACTCATATAAAAATCTATCTTTTATTTTCAATAAATTTTCTTTTAAATACTTTAATTCGATTTCTAAATTTTTTCTATTTGTTTGCAAAGTATCTAAATCTATTTTTGGAGTTGAACCAAGTTCATAAGATTTTTTTAAGATTTTCTCTTCTGACTTTAATCTTTTTAAATTATTGCTTTTTAATTTTATTTCAAATTCATTATTTTTATAGCTTTCATAAAGATTTATTAAATCAAGTTTCTTTATTTCAATCTCATCATAGTAAGAATACTCTGCTGTTTTCCTAATATTTTTTAATTTTTTTATTTCACTGTCGCTTTTAGAATAAAACATATCTTTTAAACTTTTATTTATCCCAACTACAACCTCTGTGTCTGCATCCTTTGGATATTTTATCTTATCCTTTGAAACATTTAAATAAAAATCTCCATAAGATACCTCTCCAGTATTTTTAAACTTTTCATCTTCATAATCATAATTTGTTGAGGCTGAAGTTTTAACCCCATTATATTTATCTTTTTTATAAAATTTCTCTTTTGAGTTTATTTTTTCTTGCTCTAAATCATAAATCTCTTTCTCATAAGAGTTTTTTTCTAAGGACTTTAACATTTCGTCTAGTTTTATATTTTCTCCATAAACAACCAAAGAACTCATCAGAAAAAATAAAACTTTTATTAAATAAAATCTATTATTTTTTAACATAAATCCTCCCTTTTATTTTTATACAATATAAGTTATTATACTATATTTTTTTATAGTTTTAAAATTTTTTTCTAAAAAATTATGTTGACAACAATTTCTTTTTGTGCTATTATTTTGCCATAATAAAAAAAGGAGGAAAAAACAATGTTAGTTACATTAAAACTAAGGACAAAAAAATATTCTATTCAAACTGAATACTTAGATTTTTTTAATGTTTATGATAACATTGTAATTTCTTTGAGGAGTTAGTCTAGTATATTTTTTAACATATAATTTTTTAGATTAACTTTCTAATTATATTTTAAATTACAAGAGATCAACATTAAAGTGTGTTGGTCTTTTTTTTATACCAAAATTTATTTATCAGGAGGATTTTATGAAAAAATTATTTTTATTTTTTATGACTTTTATATCTATCGTTGCTTTTGGAAAGAATGAAAAACTTTATGTAGGAACTAATCCAGAATTTTATCCCTTTGAATATTTAGAAGATGGTAAGATAGTTGGATTTGATGCTGACTTAATAGAGGCTATCGGACAAAAATTAGGAAAGGAAATTGTATGGAAGAATATAGCTTTTGATGGACTTTTACCAGCTCTTCAATCTAAAAAAATAGATGTTATTATTGCTGGTATGACTGCTACTGAAGAAAGAAAGAAATTCGTAAATTTCTCAGAACCATATTTTACATCTAGTCAAGTTATTATTTTAAATTCTGAAAATAAAGAATCTCTTGATATAAAATCTTACGAAAATTTACCTAATCATAGTGTTGGAGTTGTTCTTGGTTATACTGGAGATGTAGCAGTAAGCAAGGTTCCAAACGTAAATATCCAAAGATTCAATGGAGCTTCTGAAGCAATTATGGCTCTAAAAGCTAAAAAAGTTCAAGCTGTTATCCTTGACTCTGAACCTGCAAAAAATTATGTAAAAAATAATAAAGGTCTAGAACTAATTTCTACTGATATTGCAAAAGAAGAGTATTCAATAGCTGTTTCAAAAGATAATACTCAATTGGCTGAAGAAATTAATAAAGCATATAAAGAATTAGTGGATGATGGTAGTTATCAAGAACTTATAAATAAATATTTTAAATAAGAAATTGAGAATAATATATATTAAAATTAATTATGGAGGAAATAAAAATGGATAAAAAAGAAAAAGTTGTTTTAGCATATTCTGGTGGATTGGATACTTCTGTTATAATACCTTGGTTAAAAGAAAACTATGATTTTGAAGTTATAGCTGTTTCTGTTGATATTGGACAAAAAGATGATTTTGAGGCTATTGCAAAAAAAGCTAAAGAGAGTGGAGCTTCTAAATTTTTTGCAATAGATAAGACAAAAGAGTTAGTTGAAGAATATATTTTCCCTATGCTAAAATCTGGAGCAAAATATGAAAATAAATATTTATTAGGTACTTCAATAGCAAGACCTATAATTGCAAAAACTTTAGTTGAGGTAGCAAAAGCTGAAGGAGCAAAATATATAGTTCATGGGGCTACTGGAAAAGGGAATGACCAAGTTAGATTTGAATTAGGTATAAAAGCTCTTGCACCAAATATAAAAATAATAGCTCCTTGGCGTATTTGGGATATAAAATCAAGAAAACAAGAGATTGAATATTTAAAATCAAAAGGAATTGAACTTCCATTTAAAGAAAATTCATCTTATAGTAGAGATGAAAATCTTTTCCATATAAGCCATGAAGGTTTAGATCTTGAAAGTCCAAGTAATACTCCTGATTATTCCTCTCTTCTTCAATGGGTTAAACCTTTAGAAGAAACACCAGATGAGGGAGAAACTATTCAAATAGATTTTGAAAAAGGTGTTCCTACTAAATTAAATGGTGAATCTATTGATGGTGTTACTCTTATAAAAAAATTAAATGATATTGGAAGTAAACATGGAGTAGGTGTAATAGACTTAGTAGAAAATAGATTGGTTGGTATGAAATCTCGTGGTGTTTATGAAACTCCTGCTGGAACTATCCTTTATTTTGCTCATGAAGAACTAGAGAGAATTTGTTTAGATAAAGAAACTTTCCAAGCAAAAGAAAATCTATCAAACTATATGGCTAAATTAATATATAATGGTCAATGGTTTACAACTTATAGAAAAGCTCTATCTGCTTTCTTTGATGTTTCTCAAGAATTTGTAACTGGAAGTGTTAAATTAAAACTTTATAAAGGAAATATTATTCTTAAAGGTTTAGACTCTGATTACTCATTATATTCAGAAGAGTTTTCTACTTTTGATGAAGATGAAGTTTATAATCAAAAAGATGCTGAAGGATTTATCAATCTTTTTGGTCTTCCTTTAAAAATAGAGGCTCTTTTAAGAAATAAATAAGACATACCTTAACTTTTTAATATACACATAAAATAAGAGGGAGAAAAAATCTCCCTCTTATTTATCTAATTAATTTTTATCAGTCGCTTTTTTTAAACAGTGCTCACAAATTCCCTTAAAATATATGTGTTTTTCTTTAATTTTAAAGTTTTTTAACTGAGTCAGATCTAAAGGATCTGTATCTAAGAAAATATCATATATCTGACCACATTCTGTGCATTTAAAGTGTCCGTGTAATTGCATATTCGCTTCATAACGAGTTTCATTTTCTTCTATAACTATTACACTGATAATTCCTTTTTCTACAAAAGTATTTAAAGTGTTATAAATTGTAGTTTTTGATAAAGTAGGAATGTCATCGCATAAAGCCTTATATATAGTATCAACTGTTGGGTGTATTCTATTTTCTAAAAGAAATTTATAAATTTGCATTCTTTGATAAGAAGGCTTTATTCCATTTTCTTTTAAAAAAGCGCCAATATCTTTCACTTCATTTAAAACAGGATCCATAATTGTACTCCTTTCATTATGTAATTATTGTTAATCTATTATAATTCAAAATCTAATAAAAGTAAAGCTTTTTTTAACTATTTTAAGTTTTTCTTCATTATATATCTGTCTATTCCTATATCATATTCGTCTTTTTCTAAACTTTCTATAACATACCCTATTCTTTTGTATAAATTTATAGCTTTTATATTTTTAGGGTCAACGGTTAAAGAAACATACTCTTTTCCATAATTTTTAAAATACTCCTCACAGTAAAGTAGAAGAGTAGTTCCTATTCTCTTTTCCCTATATTCTTTCATTACCGAAAATCCATATAAAAATATCTCTGGTCTATCAAAAGCTACCATAAATTCCGCTGCTCCCACTATTTTTCCATCTTCAAAAGCAGCAAAAACTTTTCCAAATTTTACTATGGGTTTTAATATCCAAAGATCTACCCCTCCAAATTTCCCAAAGGTATCTTTTTCCATCTCCACTATTTCATTCATATATTCTTTATCTTTTATAGATATTTCTTTTATTTCCATTTTTTCTCCTAGTATTCAACCTTTGTTAAATAAAGTCCCGATGGTTCAGCTATCTCTATCTTTCTCTCTTCATTGGGATTTTCCAATAATAATCTTATATAATTTTCTGGTTTTCTACCAAAATATATATCTAAAGCTGTTCCCACTATTATTCTTATCTGAGTTTTTAAAAAAGCATTTCCCTCTATATATATACCCATAGTATTTTTATCTTTTAAGTATGTTTCAATCTTATAGATCTCTCTTATGCTTGTTTTATTATTTTCATCTTTTAATCTAAAATTATTAAAGTCATGCTCCCCTATTAAAGGATTTAAAATTTCTAAAAATTTATTGCAATCTATCTCTTTTCCAACATAAGTTTTATATCTTCTTGAAAACACATCTTTTTTCCAAGTTATTATATATTCATAAGCTCTTCTTTTAGCTTGAAATCTTGAGTTAAAATCTAGATCCACCTCTTCTATTTTATAAATATCTATATCATTTGGTAAAAGCTTATTCAAAGCTCTCTGAAAATTTTTTAAAGGAATTGTTATATTCTCATCTATATAAAAATTTGAAACTTGAACATTGGCGTGTACTCCTCTATCTGTTCTTCCAGCTGTTACCATATTTATATCTGATTTTAAAATAATTTTTAAAACTTTTTCAATCTCCCCCTGAACTGTCCTTTTATCAGGTTGTCTTTGAAAACCAAAAAAGTCGCTTCCGTCGTAGGAATATGTTATCTTTATATTTCTCATAATTCTCCTCTAAAAAAATTGATCAACTCTTATCTTACCACATATAACTTTTTTTAGCAATAATAATAACTATAACTCTTTTCTAGCTTTTTTTATATTTTCATATTGAAACCCTTTCCTCATAAGGCTCTCTATTTTTTTTCTATCCTCTTTACTCCCCATTCTTATCCAAAGTTTTTTTATCTCTTCTATCTCATCATCTTGATTATCTTCTAAAAGTTCTTTTATTATACTTCTATCCACACCCTTTAATAAAAGATTATACTCTAATTTTCTACTTCCCCAACTTTTATGACAATTAATAAAAGAAACTGCATAGTCTGCATCATTTAAATAATTATGTTCTTTGAGTCTTGCCACTACATTTAAAACAATATTTTTTTCTCTATATTTCATTATAAGTTTTGTGGTAATTTCTTTTTCTGAATAATCTCTTTTTTCTAATAGCCAATATGAAAAAGAGAGAACAGCTCTCTCTACAAGATTTAAGTATAATTCTCTCTCAAGTACTGCTCCCTCTTTTAAATTATATTCATCTATTGTTTTTTTCTGAAGAGAAATTTCCACACCATTTTCAAATAAAATTTTATTCTTCTGGAGCTTCAAAATCTTCATTTAACTCCTCCTCATCTTCCTCATTTGAAGATGTTTTTGCTAAAGGAACTTGTTTTTCTTTTAATTCTTCATAGATTTTTTCTAATAAATCTTTTTCTTCTTCAAGTCTTGCCTTTACATTTTCTTTTCCTTGTCCTAATCTCATATCACCATAGCTAAACCAAGCTCCTGATTTTGAAACTATATCTGCATCTATTGCTGCATCTAAGATTTCTCCAACTTTTGAAATACCTTTTCCATACATAATTTGGAAAGATGCTTCTTTAAATGGAGGAGCTATTTTATTTTTAGTAACTTTTACTAGAACCTCACTACCTATTATATTATCCCCTTGTTTAACAGATCCAACTCTTTTTATTTCTAATCTAACAGATGCATAGAATTTAAGAGCCTTTCCTCCTGTTGTTGTTGTCTGAGGACCAAATCCAAATCCACCAATCTTATCTCTAATTTGGTTAATAAATATTATAGTAGTTTTTGATTTATTTAATGTACCAGTTAATTTTCTTAACGCCTTTGACATAAGTCTTGCTTGAAGACCCATTTGTTGATCTGACATCTCTCCATCTATCTCAGCTTTTGGAACTAGAGCTGCAACAGAGTCTACAACTATAACATCTATTGCTGATGAATGAACTAATGAATCAACTATTTCTAGAGCTTGTTCCCCATAGTCTGGTTGAGATATTAAAAGTTCATCTATATCTACACCTAGAGCTTTTGCATAAGTTGGATCCAATGCGTGTTCAGCATCTATAAAAGCTGCTATTCCTCCAGCTTTTTGTGCCTCTGCTATGATATGAAGAGCTATTGTTGTTTTTCCTGAACTTTCAGCTCCATAAACCTCTATTATTCTTCCTCTTGGAACTCCACCAAGTCCTAATGCAGCATCAAGGTTTATACTTCCTGTTGGGATTACTTCTATATTCATAGAAGAGTTTTCTCCCAATTTCATTATAGCTCCCTCTCCAAAATCTTTTGTAATCTGTTTTATTGCATTTTCCAAAGCTTTACTTTTATCAACAGCTTCATTTGATGATTTTTTTACAGCCACAGTTTTCCTCCTTAATCTTTATTTTTTTCTAAATCTTTTACAATTTTTTCAAAAATATAATTTTCATCTATATTATTCATACAATTAAAATGCCCTTTAGGACATTTTTTTCCTCCGTGTAAACTACAAGGAGAACATTTTTCATTAGCATATATTAATTCTGCCATCTCATTATATTCAAACATACCTGGGTCTGTCGGTCCAAATATTACATAGGACTTACACCCTACCCCTCTTCCAATATGAAATGGTCCTGAATCATTAGTTACTAATAATTTTGATATTGATAACAAAGCTCCACTCTCTTTTAAAGAGATTTTTCCAGCTAAATTAATACAAGAATTTTCACTTATATTATTTATATACTCACATCTTTCTATATCCTCTTTTCCACCAAGTAGAACTGTTTTTATTTTATATTTATCAAATAATTTTTTTGCTAATCTTCCAAATTTTTCTGGTAACCATTTTTTAGTTTCTTTTGAAGCACCTGGAGCCATTGCAAATAATCCACCATATTCCTTTACATTCTCCAAATCTTTTTTAGAAAATGGAAAATCTAAATCTTCCCAGTCATATTTTATTCCTAAAACCTCAAAAGCCTTAAAATAATTTTTTATTATAGTGTCATCTACGTGATACTTAATAAGTTTTAATTTTACTAAAATTGATTTCCAAATTTTTCTTTTCGGATAAACAAAGATTTTTGAATCAATCTCTTTTGATATTAACTTTGATCTTAATTTTCTATGTAAATCAAAAACATAGTCATATTTATTTTTATTCAGCTCTTTTCCAAAATCTTTTATATTTTTATATCCATCGTTCTTTTCTTTATCAAAAATTATAAGATTATCTATATATGGACTTCCCTCTATTGAGGCCTTAAAATTTTTAAGAACAACAAAATCTATTATTATATCTGGATATTTTTCTTTTAATTTTTTTAGTACAGGAGTTGTTAATATAATATCTCCAATAGAGCTAAGTCTTATTATAAGTATTCTCACCTATTTTCCTCCTGTTTCTTTATTTTCAAATTTTTTGCTTTTTCTTTTAAGTTTTCAAATATAGATCCTTTTGACTCTATATCTTCAACTTTTTTATACCTATCTTTTTTTATTAAAGATTTTATAAAAGCTCTAACCTTTCCCCAAAATATAAGATAGTAATCTACTAATCTAGCTATCATTGAATAAATTCCGTGTTTTTTATAATATCTTTTTATACTCTGTCCACAGCTTGTTTCTAAATAAATATATTCATAGGCTTGAGCTATTTTTCCAAATATACTTTTATTAAATTTAGCATCTATAACATAACAAATTCCATTTGATAATATGAAATTTGAAAGTTGGCTATCTCCATGAAGATAACCTTTCGAATGAATTTTTTCAAGGGTATCACAAATAATTTCTATATCATCCATACTTCCCTCTCTTCCATCAATATACTCCATAATAATATAAGAGTCTATAACCATTCCAAACTTTTTAGTTTCTGAGGCAAAATATGGTTTAGCTGTATCTATCCCATTTCTTAAAATCTTTTCTAGATTCTCAAACTCTCTTTTAGCCTCACTCCCTCTAAAAATAGAAAGAAATCTTTGCCATTTTCTAGTATTTTTTTCCATTGGAATTTTATAAATATATTTTTTTCCATCAGACTCTATAAGTTTTACAGAACTTCTATGATCAGATTTTAAAGTTTTTAAAACTTTTACACTGTTTTCTTCAATGAGATTAAAAAATTTTGTTGATGAGAGTTCATCAAAATATATATTTTTCTTTTTCATCTTTCCTCTATACATTTTATCACTCTCCCAAATATTTTTTTATCTCTTTAAACACTTCTTCAGGTAATATATCTCTCATACATTTAAAATGTTTTTCTGGACAGGTATTTCCACCATGTATACCACAAGGTCTACATTTTAAATCTTTGACTTGAAATACTTGACTATTTAAACTCCAAGGAAAAAATCCAAATTTTTCAATCGTTGGTCCAAATAATGCAAATATTCTTGGCTTTTTAAAAGCTGAGGCTATATGAATAGGTGATGAATCATTGGTAACAACTACATCTGCCCTTGACAAAATATCTGCAAGCTCTAAAAGAGTTGTCTTCCCTCTCATATCTATAATATTTTCTGTTTCTATTGATAGATTTATCTCATCTTTTCCACCAACTACCACTATTTTTGTATTTGATAATTCTCTTAACTTTCTTGATAATTTATTAAAGTATTCAACTGGCCATTGTTTTGTAAACCATTTACTTCCAGGAGCTAAAACAACAACTTTTTTTTCAGAAAGTTCGTTCATCTTCCAAAAATTTTCACCCTTCATCTTTTCTGTTTCACCTGGGAAAAGTTCTATCTCATATCTTTTTTTATTCTCAGGATCTATAAAACTTAAAAGTTTTTCAACCTCGTGTTTTTCTCTATCATACTTTATTTTTTCTGTAAAAAGAAAACTTCCAGAGGCTATATCATAACCCTTTCTAACTGGAGAACGAGAAAGCCAAGATAAGATAGAACTTCTTAGGTATCTATGAGGTGTTATTACCATATTAAAATTTTCATATCTAAGTCTTTTTCCTAATTCCCAAACTCCCTTTATTCCTTTGTGCTTTCCTCTTTTGTCATACACAATAATATTGTTTAAATACGGATTGTTTTTAAGGATTGCCTCTCCTACTGGAGTAGTTACATAAGTTATATCTGAGTCTGGATAAGTATCTTTTATTTTTTTTATCAGAGGAGTTGATAAAACTATATCCCCAATAAAAGCTGTATGAATTATTAATATTCTCAAAATCTCACCCTCTTCTATCCCAAACTTTTATTCAAAGCATCTAAAATTTCTTTTTCTATTGTTTCATCATAAGATTTAAAATATTTATCCTCTTTTGAATAATTTTCATCTATATTTCTTTCAGGTCTATCCGGAATAATATATCTTACATTTTCATTGTTTATCACACCCCATCTAATAGGATGTTGAGTTTTTTTATTAGGATAAATTGCCACTATTTTTTTACCTAAAGCTCCTGCTAGATGAGTTGGACCTGTCGAACCACCTAAATAAACATCTGCTCTATCTATCATTCCAGCAAGATTTAAAACAGAACCTTCATTTGCAAAAACATAAACTTTTTCTCTATTTATTTCTTTTAATATCTTCTCAGCTCTTTCTTTTTCACTTATATGACAAGTGATTATTATTGAAATATCTTTTCTTACATCATAAATCTTTTGCAATAATTTACTATATTGATCATCTGTTATTGTTTTAGCTGATCCACCCATAAAAGGATTTACTACCAATAGTTTTCCTTCTATTTTATTTCTATCCATATACATATTTACATTTGAAATATTTTCTTCTTCTAGATAAATTTTACTATTTATTTCAAAAAGCTCTTCATATCTTTTAGGATCTATTTTTCTTATTAAATCTAAATTATAATATGCTTCATTTTTTATGGACTCAGATCTTTTTTGCCAAACTCCTTTATTAAAAGAAAATATTGAATAGATTTTTGAAATGGGACCTATTCTAAATTTTGCTCTACTCACTCTTGCAAGTTTTGAAATAATTTTATCATTATATAATGCAATAAATACATCTGCATTAAATTTTTTTATTTCATTTTCTAATTCTTCCTCTTTATAATCATCTATTTTTAAAATTTTATCTATATATGGTAGGTTTTTTACAATCTCATAATTATAATTTCTTACAAGAATCATTATTTCAGCTTGAGGAAACATCTTTCTTGCCATAAAAAAACTTGGAATTGATAAAAGTAAATCACCAATTTTATCAGTTCTTGAAATTATTATTTTTTTTATTTCATTTACTTCCATTATCTTTCCCCTTTATTTTTTATAAGAACCATTCTTATACATCTCTCTTAATTTAAAATATTTTACCATTGAATATAAAGCACTTGTACTTGCTATCATAAGTCCCTCTATTCCATCTAAAAATCCCAATCTTATTATATACATCCTTATAAATTTAAAAATAGGATTAAAAATTATTTGAAAGTTTGAGGCTTTTTTTCCTCTTTGATAATATTCTTTTGCACCCTCGGTTGTATATCTATTAAACTTTGTAAAATATTCTTCAAGAGAAATATAACTATGATGGTATATCTCCTCTTTTAATCTATATACTTTTTTTTCTGTTAAAAACTCTTCGTGTACCTCATTGGTATTAAATCTACCTGTATCTTTTTTAAATAATCTTATATGGTATTGATTACTCCAACCACCATGTTTTAATTTTTTCCCAAAGCATACTGAAGAAAAATTTATTTCAAATACCTCTTTATCTGTTTCACTCTCTTTTATTTCTTTTATCTTTCTTGATAACTCTTCTGATATTTCTTCATCAGCATCAATATTTAAAATCCATTCATTTGTACATTTGTCTATCGATGAATTTCTTTGAAGTCCATACCCTTTCCACTTCTCTTGAAAAAATTTAGCTCCATACTTTAAAGCTATCTCTTTTGTTTTATCAGTAGAGCCACTGTCTACAATAATAATTTCATCAGCTATATCTTTTAAAGATTTTAAAGTTTTTTCAAGAATTCTCTCTTCATTAAGAGTAATCATTGCAACAGATAATTTCATTTTTCCCTCTCTTCTTATAAAAAATTATATTTAGATTATTTTTGATTATCTATAATAATTATACCAAATAAAGTATTTTTTATAAAGGACTATTTCAAGAATTTTATAATTATCAAAATATTAAATTGAAATTATTTTTTTTTGTGTTAAAATAGATTTAATCTAACACTTAAGGAGGAAAATTTATGATAACCGAAATCGAAAAAAGCTTAAAAAGATTTCTAAAAAGAAAAGCTACAATTAATCAAAGTTTTATCACTAAGTTTTTAATAACTGGTACCATTGCATTTTCTTTGACTGCTTGTGGTGGTGGCGGAGGAGGAGGTAGTTCATCAGGAAATAATAATACTCCTGTTCCACCTATTAATCCTGAAAATCCTATTGAAAAACCTACTAATAAACCTATCGAAGATGTTATTGGACAAGGAGATATTAAGAATCAAAATATTATAATTAATGGAAATATTAGTAATGATAATATTTCAAATAAACCTGCTATTTCTGCATTAAATTCCATTATTGACAATAAAGCTACAATTGAACTTAGCGGAGAAAAAACTACAGCTTTACAAGGAACAGCTAATACTTTATTAAAAGGAAAAAATATTGAATTTTCTGTTACAAATAACAAAGATATTACTTTAACTGGAAAAAATCAAACTGGTATTAAAGTTATCAGTATCAATGGAAAAATTACTGGGATTAATAATGGTAATATTACTGTTGTTAAAAATATAGAAAAAGATGATTGGGATGCTAATGATAAATTTAATGAAAAATATATAGAAAATTTTGCTTATGGTATGGTTGGTCTTGGAAAAGATTCAACTATTATAAACAAAGGAAATATTAGTATTAATGGCTCTGCTATTGGTATGTACACTAGAGAAGGAATAGCTGTTAATGATGGAAATATTAATATTAAAAATGATATTTATACTTCAGAACCAGACAAGGAAAACTACAAAGTTCCTATTGGTATGGTTGCTGGAGAAAAAGGAAGTATTGCGACAAATAATGGTACTATTTCTGGAGAAGGTCATGAACTTCAAGGTATGTTTGCATATAATGGTGGTACTGTTATTAATAGTAAAACTGGTAAAATAATTTTATCAAATGACTCAGCTTCTGGACTTAATGGTTTTTCTTCAACAGTAATCAATGATGGAGAAATTCGTTTAACAAATGGAGGAAATGGAATAGAAATTTTTGAAGGTAGTGCTACTAATAATGGCAAAATCTCTATTAATGGTGATCTTTATAATCGTGGTATTTTCTCTGAAAATGGTGATGCTACTAATAGTGGTAATATTTCTATTGAGAGTAACTTTTCTTCTGGATTATATGCTGGACTTGATGACAATATTAAATTAAAAGAAATTTCTCTTATAAATGAATCTACTGGAAATATAGTTCTTAAAGGAGAATCGAATATTGGAATCGAATCTCATGTTTCTAATTCTAATTTAATCAATAAAGGAAATATTCAATTAGACGGAAATAATTCTACTGGTTTATATTCTCATGGTGAAAATAATAATTTAAATAATTCTGGTACTATTAAAATTTCAGGATTAATAGCTACTGGTATGAAATCTTCTAGTGAGAATAACAGTATTTCCAATAATAAATTAATAAACAATGGTAGTATAGAAATTATTTCTAATAATATAGAAAATAACCCTAATGGAGTACAACATGCTACTGGGATTTATTTAGGTACTAATGATGGAACTGCTTCTGCTATTAATAATGGTAATATTGCTATGTCTGGAAATAAATCTGTAGGGATTTATGCTTACAATGGAACTATCGAAAATCATAAAAAAATATCTATTATTGGTAATGAAGGGATTGGTCTATATATTTCTAATAGCGGAAATGCTAATAATAATGGTGATATTTATATTAAAGGAAATAATGCAGTGGCTATACTCAGTGAATCGAATCCAGGCAATCCTAATGGAGAAAATAATAAAGAAAATGTATTAAATAAATTAAAAACAAGTGCTAATAATAATGGTAATATTACTTTAATTGGAAAAAATAATGTTGGTATGACTGCTGAAAATAGGGGAACTATTTATAATAATGGTAATATTACTTTAACTGGAGAAAATAATATTGGTATGACTGCTACAAATGGGGGAACTATTTATAATAATGGTGATATTGCTTTAATTGGAGAAAATAATGTTGGTATGACTGCTAATAAAGATAGTTCTATCCATAATAATGGTAAAATTAATATTACTTCTTCTAAAAAATCTGATTCTTTCTCTGTTGGATTAGGAGCTCTTTCTGACAATTCTAAAGCTACTAATGAAAAAGATGGTACTATCTTTATTAAAGGAAATAATAGTAATGGTATTTATGCTTCTAGAGGTTCAAATATAGTTCTTACTAATAATGGTAACATTGAAATGAATGGAGATAAAAATTATGGAATGTATATCGAAAATTTAAACTCTAATTCAAGTAACATTGCTATTAATAATGGAAATATCAATATGATCGGTTATAAAAATTATGGAATGTTTGTTGAAAATGGTGGAACTATTATCAATGAAAAAAATGGTACTATTTCTGTTGATGGTAAAGATTCATATGGTATGGTTGCTAGAGGTGGAAATTCTAATGCAATAAATAAAGGTACTATTAATATTGGAGCTTCTGCTTCTGGTGGAATGTTAGCTGATGCTGGTGTTATTTCCAATGAAGGTATTATCAATATTGATAAATCTCACAATTTAACAGATGAAGAAAAAAATAATTTTGCAATGCAAGCTATTAATGGTGGAACTATAAAAAACTTTGGTACTATTAATACTAATGGAAATATCACTATTTCTTCTGAAAGTAATTATATTATTGGAACTACTAAAGATGGTAATTATGGTAAAATTTCTGGAGAAAATATTAATTTAGATGGTAATATTACTTTAGACTCCACTATTGCAAGTAATGATTTTAAAGATACTTATATTTTAGAAAATATCATAGAATCAAAAAATATTAATTTAAGTGAAAATTCTAAAATAAATTCTAATTCTTTATTATATGATGCTCATACAGAAAAAAATAATTCTGGTAATTTAGATGCTAAACTTACAAAAAATGAAAATAGCATTTCTGATTTTACTTCTAAAAAATATGATCATCTAGCTTCTCTTTTTGATAAAAGTATAGATAATAAAGAATTCAGAGATACACTTTCTGATGAAGCTAAAAATGTTTTAAATGATGTTTTTGCTAGTACAAATACTAAAGAGAATATAGTAAAGAAATTTAAAGAAATTTCTGGTGAAGAATATTCTAATATTTCTAGACAAATTTTTGATATTAAAGACATCTTTAAATCTTATGATAATTCTATTATAGACACACTAAATAATTATTCATTTAATTTTAATTTTATTGGAAACTATAACGATATTGAATCAAAAAATAATATTCTAGGATACAATAGTAAAATGTCTGGAATAATTGGAACATCAAAACTTTCTGAATCTTTATATGGAGTTCTTGGTTATGGATATAGTAATCTTGATTTTGATAATAACTCTGAAGGTAGCATCCAATCTATCCATACTGGTATATATAAAGATCTAAAACTTAATTCTTTTGATTTAAGAATGGGAATTTTTGGAGAATATAATTTCCATAAAATAGAAAGAAATGTAGCAAATAATATAGCTAAAGGAGATTTTAATTCATATATCTTAGGTTTAACAACTGAAATATCTCAAAAATTTGGAGATTCATTATATTTAAAACCATCTTTAAATTTTGATCTTTCATATGGAAAATATGATTCTTTCTCAGAAAGTGGAGCTAAGGGATATAATCTTAATTTAGATAGTCAAGATTATACTTCTTTCATCCCTGCTCTTGAAATAAAAGCTGGTAAAATATTTAAATCCGCTGAAATATATTCCGCTATTAAATATGGTTATGAATTTGGACATATGAATAAAAATCAAAATATTACTTTTAAAGAATTTGGACATTATTATCTAGATAATGATAATATAGAAAATTCTCAAACTAATATTAATATTGGAGCTTCTTTCGAACTTAAAAATGTTTCTCTTAATGCTGAATTTGGTAAAGAGTTTGGACATAGAGATTCTGAATATATAAAAGCTGGTTTTTCTTATACATTTTAAATAATACAAAGAAGGGTTGAAATACAACCCTTCTTTTATTTTAAATATCCTTTTTCTCTTAACTCTTTTTCTATCAAACTTAAAGTTTCTTCACTGTCAGCCTCTATTGTATGAAAATGTTTTCCATAAGTAAGATTTTTTAATGGATTTGCCTCTCCCTTTTTCAATCTTTCAACAAATTCATCTATCTTTCTTCTCGAGTTGATATTTAATTCTACTTTTAGACTTCCATAAACTTGATGCTCTATAAAAACATCAACAACAGTTCCACCTAAATCAACAATAGTTTTTAACTCATCATCTATCTCTTCATCTGTATGATAAACTTCAAAAACTCTTTTTGTAGAAAAAGCATCTTGTAAAAGATAACCTCTTGTTGTAGAGTATATTCTATAATTTTCTGCTCTAAGAAGTGCTATATCTTGTACAATTACCTGACGACTGACATTATATTTTTTAGCTAACTCTGTTCCTGAAATAGGTATTTTTACACCTTTTATTGTTTTTAATATCTCTTCCCGTCTCTCTTTTCCTGTCATTTTTTTCTCCTCTTATTACAAGACACGAAGATTTTTTAAAGAAACATCTAAGATAGGAGCTGAATGAGTCAAAGCCCCACTAGATATATAGTCTACTCCTGTATCTATAACTTTTTTTATATTTTCCTTGGTAATATTTCCAGAACATTCAGTTTTTGCTCTTCCATCAATTATTTTCACAGCCTCTTTCATCATTTCTGGAGTCATATTATCAAGCATAATAATATCTGCTCCTGCTTCAACAGCCTCTCTTACCATATCTAAATTTTCTACTTCAA
Source organism: Fusobacterium sp. (assembly GCF_029258315.1). Classification (GTDB taxonomy): domain Bacteria; phylum Fusobacteriota; class Fusobacteriia; order Fusobacteriales; family Fusobacteriaceae; genus Fusobacterium_B. Next base: position 26,683 of record NZ_JARHZE010000037.1, read on the forward strand.
CCTCTATTTTTCTTACAAATGGAGCATATTCTTTTGCCATTTCAATAGCTTTTTTTACACTTCCTGCTGCGTCAATATGATTGTCTTTTAATAAAATTCCATCAGAAAGATTGTAACGGTGATTTTGTCCACCACCTACTTTTACTGAATATTTTTCAAAGATACGCATATTTGGAGTAGTTTTTCTTGTGTCTAATAATTTTATTTTACTTCCTTCCAATAATTTTACCACATTTTTAGTGTATGTTGCAATCCCACTCATTCTTTGTAAATAATTAAGAGCTACTCTCTCACCAGATAAAAGTACTCTTATATCTCCTTCAACATCTGCAAGATGATCACCTTTTTTTACTTGATCCCCGTCTTTAAAATATTTTTTTACAACTGTTTTCTCATCCAATAATTCAAAAGTTCTTTGAAACACATCTAACCCTGCTATAATCCCATCTTGTTTACAAATTAATTTAACAGTTCCCCTTGTTTCTTTTCTTATAACAGAGTTTGTAGTTATATCTTCACTGGAAATATCTTCTCTTAAAGCCATTAAAATAAGATTATCCATATTTAATTTTGTGGTAATATTATTCATTTTCTTCCCCCTTACGAATTTTATCCTCTTCTATTTCTTTAAAAATTAGATTTTTATAATCTTGGAAAAGTTTAGTTAAGTTTTTGTATTTTTCTAAATCTATCTCTTCTACTGCCATCTCATTTTTTTCATTTTTAGAATTTATATGATCAGCTACTCTTTTTGCAAAAACTAAACTTTCTAATAAAGAGTTACTTGCTAAACGATTTGCTCCATGAACTCCATTACAACTTGTCTCACCAACTGCATATAAATTTTTCATAGATGTTTGGCTATTTGAATCAACATCTATTCCCCCCATAAAGTAATGTTGTGCTGGCACTACTGGGATACATTCTTTTGTTGGCTCGTATCCCTCTTCCCTACATTTTTTTATAATATTTGGAAATCTTTTTTCTATATCTATACCTTTTTTGATTATCTCTCTCATATCTAACCAAACAAAGTTAGTATTATCTTTTTTCATTTGAGCATTAATTTTTTCAGTCAATTTATCTCTTGGTATTAATTCATCTGTAAATCTCTCAAAATTTTTATCATATAAGAGAGCCCCTTCCCCTCTCACTGATTCAGAAACTAAAAATTTTCTTCCAGGTTTTTTACTATATAGAGAAGTTGGGTGTATTTGGATATAGCTAATATCTTTTAATTTTACCCCGTGATTTTTACAAATTGCCAATGAATCCCCTGTAAGATGAGGAAAATTTGTAGAATTTTCATATATTCCACCTATTCCACCAGTTGCCAATACAATATTTTCTGCAAAAACTGGAGTTATCTCTTCATCTTTTTTTATAACTACCCCGATACACTTATTTTCTTTAGTTATAATATCAACCATTGTTGTATATTCTAAAATTTCTATATTTTTTCTTTTTTTAACTTGAGCTAATAATTTTTGTGTTATCTCTTTTCCTGTAACATCTTCATGATATAAAATACGAGGTTTTGAATGTGCCCCCTCACGAGTATAAAGTAGTTCTCCATCTTTATTTTCAAAATCTACCCCAAATTTTATAAGTTCATCTATTGTTTTCCTAGAAGAATTTATCATTATTTCAACAGATTCTTTTTTATTTTTATAGTGTCCCGCCCTTAAAGTATCTTCAAAAAAACTATCGAAATCATTTTCATCTCTTAAAACACAAATTCCCCCTTGAGCTAAAAATGAATCACTTTC
>NZ_JARHZE010000040.1 GCF_029258315.1 Fusobacterium sp.
TAAAAAAGAGGTATATTTAATTATATGAACACGAGAACATTTGATTTTCGAAAATACTATGTAGATTATGGAGGGATTGTATGAAAAAATTCGCTTTAGTATCAATAATTTCTATTCTAGCTTTAACTGGATGTACTAATGTTAAGGCGCCTAATGTTGAGAAAAAAATAACTTGGGAACACGCAGGAAATTTACCAGCTCAAAAAGGATTTGAAATAAATAAAGGTGTTGCAGGAGTTTTATGTGGAGTGTTAGAAGATAAATATGTAGTAGTTGGTGGAGGAGCAAACTTCCCATTTGAACCAACAGCAGTTGGAGGAGCTAAAAAAACTTACTCAGATATTTATTTACTAGAAGCAAATGGAAGTAAATTAACAACAGTAGATCATATCAACTGGGAAAATGAAATTGGTTATGGATCTTCTGTAACAACTAAAGATGGAGTTTACTATGTTGGAGGATCAACTAATCCAGATGGAGATAATGATATCTTATTAGTAAAAGTTGTAGAAGGAAAATTAAAAGTTGAAAAAGTTGGAGATTTACCATTCACACTACAAAATGGTGGAGTAGCAGAAAAAGATGGAAAATTATATGTTTTTGCTGGAAAACAAAACGGAGCAGGAACTAATAAATTCTGGTCATATGATTTAACAACAAAAGAAGCTGTTGAATTAGCACCAGTTCCAGGAGCAGATGTAAGAACTCAACCAGTTGGACAAATATTAAATGGAGAATTATATGTATTCAGTGGAGGTTCTTCAGTAGCTTATACAGATGGATACAAATATAATTTTGAAAAAAATGAGTGGACAAAAGTAGCAGATGTAGCATTAGATGGAAAAGATATTTGCTTATTAGGAGCTAACTCAATAAAACTTAATGAAACTGAAATGATGGTAATTGGAGGATTCAATAAACAAGTATGGAATGATGCTAACCATTATTTAGGAACATTAAAAGGAAAACAATTAGCTGAATACAAAGCTCAATACTTTGGTGCTGATCCATATGAATTTAACTGGAATAAAAATATATTAGTTTATAATTCAACTAAAAATGAATGGAGAACTTTAGGAGAAATACCATTTGACGCTCCTTGGGGAGAAGGATTAGCAGTTATAGGAGATAAAGTTTATTCAATAAACGGAGAAATTAAACCAGGAGTAAGAACAAACAGAATGTTTACTGGAACAATCTTAAAAAAATAAATTAAGAGTAAGAAGGAGTTCAAATGATTACCCAAAAAGAGATAGCAGAAGAGTTAGGTATCAGTAGAACAACAGTAGCAAGAGCTATTAATGGAAGTCCTTCTATAAAAAAAGAAACAAAAGAAAAAATTATGAAGTTAGTGGAAAAATATAATTATGAGAAGAACTATATTGGAAGCACACTAGCAATAAAAACCAAAAAACTTGTATATGCCCTTGTGGTAAAATCAAAAAATGAATTTTATACAGATGGAATATATAATGGACTTTCAAAAGTTGAAAAAGAATTCAAACATTATAATATGGCAATGGAGATCATCCAAACAGATATAAATGATGAAGAGCTTCAACTAAGAAAATTAAAAGAAATTTTATTGAAAGATAATATAGGAGGACTCATAATTACTCCACTAGCTAAAGAAAAAATATATAAAATTTTAAAACCTTATTTAGAAACAATGAAAATAATTTCTTTAGGAATGAGACTTCACAAAGATATACCTCATGTAGGTCCTGATTATAAAAAGATGGGAAAGATAGCAGGAGAAATAATGAGAAATATTTTAAGAGATGAAGAAAGATTATTAGTTATAGATAATGGTGATGATAAAGTTTCTTCAAAATCATATTTGGAAGGATTTATTTCAAAAATAAAAGATACCCAGATAAAAATAGTTGGTCCTATAAAAGGGAAAAATGCTGAAACTACTGTTGAGATTATAGAAAAATATTGTACAGAAGATAGGATAGATGGAATATATATAAATAGATATTCTCACGATTCTTTAAAAAAAGTTCAAAAGAAATTATTAATTGGTAAAAAGATAGTAACCAATGGAATGGATGAAACGATAAAAAAATTAATAAAATCAAAAATTATAACTGCCACTGTAATGGAGCAAGTTGAATTGGAAGGCTATACAGCTGGAAAAAGAATTTTTGATTCTATAATAAAAAATCAAACTATGGAAAATAGATGGGAAGTTTTAAAATCAAGAATAGTTTTCTTGGAAAATTTACCAGATGAAATAGAATAAGGAGTGGATAATATGAAAAAATCAGTTAAATTATTAGGAATTGGAGCTATGTTATTCGGAGTTATGACAACTCAAGCTTTAGCAAAAGAATATAAATTAAAAATGGGAATGACTCCTGGAACAGCTCAAAATGAATATAAGGCAGCAGAATTTTTTGCTAAAGAATTAGATACAAAATCAAATGGACAAATAAAATTATCTCTATATCCAAATGGACAATTAGGAGATGATAGATCTATGCTAGAACAAATGTCTGGTGGAGCATTAGATTTTGGATTCTTAGAAATGGCTAGATTTAACTTATATTTCCCAGAAGCAGAAGTTTATTCATTACCATATATGATAAGAGACTTCGCTCATATGCAAAAAGCTACATTTGAAACTGAAATTGGTAAAAATATTATAGAAAAAGCTGAAAAAGAATTAGGAGTATTAGTTCTTTCTCAAGGATATAACGGAACAAGACAAACAACTTCAAATAAAGCAATAAAATCTTTAAAAGATATGAAAGATTTAAAATTAAGAGTTCCTAATGCAAGTTCAAACTTAGATTATGCTAAATACACAGGAGCTGCTCCTACACCAATGGCATTCTCAGAAGTTTATTTAGCACTTCAAACTAACTCTGTTGATGGACAAGAAAACCCATTATCAGCAATTAAAGCTCAAAAATTCTATGAAGTACAACCATATCTAGCAATGACAAATCATATTTTGAATGACCAATTATATATTATGTCAGCTATGACAATGGAAGATTTACCAGAAGATTTACAACAAGTTGTAAGAGATGCAGCTAAAGCAGCAGCAGAATACCATACAAAATTATTCGTAGATGAAGAAGCTGGATTAATTAAATTCTTTAAAGAAAATAAAGTAACAGTTACTGAACCTAACTTAGATGAGTTCAGAGCAGCAATGAAACCTGTATATGACAAATATATAGCTAAAAATAAAGAAGTTGGTCAAAAAGCAATTGATGAAATTATAAATGCTGGAAAATAAATTTTGAATTGATTTAATAAGTTAACTTTGAATTTCTAGTGGCTTTTTTAGGTCACTAGAAATTTAAATATATAAAGAAATAAATAAAAAGGTGGGACATAATGAAAAAAATATTTGATAAGTTGGAAGAGTACATAGGTGGAGCTCTTTTTATGGGTATATTCATAATACTTGTATTACAAGTATTCTTTAGACAGGTTTTACATACTCCTTTAGTTTGGAGTGAGGAATTATCAAGACTAATATTTGTTTGGGTAGCAATGTTAGGGATTAGTATTGGAATAAGAAAACAATCACACATATTTATAGATTTTTTATTTAATAAATTTTCTCCAATGATACAGAAGATAATATTTACATTAAGTCAAATAATTATATTTATCTGTATTATTTGTATGGGGTGGTTTGGAAAGTTTTTAACTGCTAAAAAATGGGGGTTTGAAATAGTAACTCTTCACATTTCATCAGGATGGTTATATTTAGCATTATATTTAATATCTTTCTTAATGATGATTCGTTTCTTTCAAGCTTATGAAGATAACTATAAAGAGAGAAAAGTTTTAATACCGACAAAAGTTTTTATGGTTGCATTTGTTTTAATAGTTGCTGGATTAATTATAAATCCAAAAATGTTTAAAGCTTTAAGTTTGGCACAATATTTTGATTTGGCTGATAATGCTGGAACAATATCAATAATTGCTTGGATAGCAATAATGTTTGTAGGAGTTCCTGTTGGTTGGTCTTTAATGATAGGAACAGTTTTATTCTTTAGTTTAACAAGATGGAATGTAGCACTTTTTGCTTCATCTAAATTAGTTGATAGTTTAAATAGTTTTAGTTTGATTTCAGTACCATTCTTCATTTTAACAGGAATATTAATGAATGGTGGAGGAATTACAGAAAAAATATTTAATTTTGCAAAAGCATTATTAGGACACTATACAGGTGGTATGGCTCATGTTAACGTTGCAGCTTCTCTTATTTTCTCAGGAATGTCAGGATCAGCAATAGCCGATGCTGGAGGACTTGGACAATTAGAGATTAAAGCGATGAGAGATGAAGGATATGATGATGATTTATGTGGTGGTATCACAGCAGCATCTTGTATAATAGGACCATTGGTTCCACCTAGTATCTCAATGATTATCTATGGAGTTATAGCAAATCAATCAATAGCAAAATTGTTCTTAGCAGGATTTGTTCCAGGAATTTTAACAACAATAGCTCTTATGGTAATGTGTTATGCAATTTGTAAAAAAAGAGGTTATAAAAAAGCTAAAAAGGCTACATTTAAAGAACAAGTAAAATGTTTTAAAGACTCTTTCTGGGCATTACTTACTCCTGTTATTATAATAGGGGGAATATTTACAGGTAAATTTACTCCAACAGAGGCGGCTATTATAGCAGCAGCTTATTCAGTATTCTTAGGAGCATTTATTTATAAAGAGTTAACTTTAAAAGCTTTCTTTGAACATTGTATAGAGGCGATGGCAGTTAGTGGAGTTACTTGTTTAATGATTATAACAGTTACATTCTTTGGAGATATGATAGCTAGAGAACAAGTAGCAATGAAAATAGCAGAAGTATTTATGCAATATGCAAACTCTCCACTTACAGTATTAATAATGATTAATGCTTTATTATTCTTCTTAGGAATGTTTATAGATGCTTTAGCATTACAATTCTTAGTTCTTCCAATGTTAGTACCAGTAGCAGCAGAAGTTGGAATTGACTTAATATTCTTTGGAGTTATGACAACTCTTAATATGATGATAGGTATTTTAACACCACCTATGGGAATGGCACTTTTCGTAGTTGCTCAAGTTGGTAAGATGTCAGTAACAACAGTTACAAAAGGGGTTTTACCTTTCTTGATTCCAATATTCTTAACACTTGTGTTTATAACAGTATTCCCACAAGTAGTTACATTCTTACCATATTTAATTTTAGGTAAGTAAAATTAAA
>NZ_JARHZE010000097.1 GCF_029258315.1 Fusobacterium sp.
AAAGATCCAAGTACTATATCAGAAGAGTTAATATCATATTCTTTTGCATGGATGTCTATGTTTGCTGCTTCATATGTTTTTGGAAAAAGAGATCATATGCGTATGGTATTCTTTGTTGAGAAATTTAGTAAAAAAGAGCAAATATATATAGGAATTTTATCTGAAATAGTAATATTATTATTTGCTTTTGGAGTTTTAGTTTGCGGAGGAAAAGCAATAACAGAGTTAACTATGACTCAAATATCTCCAGCTTTAAGAATTTCAATGGGATATGTGTATTCTGTACTTCCAACTTGTGGTGTTATAACTTCAATATACAGTATTTTAAATATAAAAGATTTGTTAAATAAATTAAAAGAGGAGGTATAATAAAATGGTAATGACAACAGCCTTTATAATGTTTGCCGTTTTAATAGTAACTTTACTATTGGGATTTCCAATTGCTATAAGTATAGGAGTATCTTCTATATTAGCTATACTTCCATCATTAGTATTTGACAATACCTTAGTAACAGGAGCTCAAAGAATTTTTTCAGGGATATCTAACTTTACTTTAATAGCGATTCCATTCTTTATATTAGCAGGGAATATAATGAACCAAGGTGGAATAGCTAAAAAACTTGTTGCTTTTGCACAATCTTTAACAGGAAGAATTCCAGGATCATTAATGCAAACAAATATATTAGCAAATATGATGTTTGGAGCAATTTCTGGATCAGCAACAGCTGCTTGTGCTGCAATGGGAGGAATTTTACTTCCAATGGAAGAGGAAGAAGGATATGATAAAAGATTGGGGGCAACAGCAAATATAGCCAGTGCTCCAACAGGACTTTTAATACCACCTTCTAACTCTTTAATAGTTTATTCTCTTGTAAGTGGTGGAACATCAGTTGCTGCCTTATTTATGGCAGGATATATTCCAGGAATCTTATGGGGAGTAGGTTGTATGGCTTTAACTCTTTATTTATGTAAAACTAAAGGGATGAAGGGATCAAATAACTTTAAATTAAAAGTTGTATTAGTTACTTTTATAGATGCTTTACCATCTTTAGCTTTAATAATAATAGTTATAGGTGGAATAATAGAAGGTATATTTACTCCAACAGAAGGATCAATAGTTGCAGTTGTTTATACTTTATTATTATCAATGTTATTCTATAGAACTATAAACTTTAAGCAATTAGTAAATATCTTTGCTGAAAGTGCTAAAATGACAGGAATAATTGTATTCTTAATTGGAGTTTCAACTATAATGTCTTGGGTAATGGCATTTACAGGTGTACCTCAAGCAATATCAGATCTTATTTTAGGTCTAACAAGTAATAAATATTTAATTTTATTATTAATGAACTTATTGCTATTATTTATAGGAACATTTATGGACGTAACTCCAGCAATATTAATTTTTACTCCAATCTTTTTACCAATAGTAAAATCATTTGGAATGAGCCCAGTACAATTTGGAATAATAATAGTTTTCAACTTATGTATTGGAAACATAACTCCACCAGTAGGAAATACTTTGTTCGTTGGAGTTAAAGTAGGAAAATTAAAAATAGAGGATGTAATGTCACAATTAATAAAATATTATGGTGTAATAATATTAGTATTAATGCTAGTTACATATATACCAGCTATATCTATGTACCTACCACAACTAGGTGGATTTGTAAAGTAATAACAAAATAGGATGAGATAAACGTTAAAATAAAAAGCTTGATTAGCAAATTAATCAAGCTTTTTTTGTTATTTAAATTATGGTTGAAATATTCAAAGATTCAAGTTCTCTAGAAATACAAATGGAATGTTCTTTTAGTAGAGTTTTTATTTTATCTAGATGTTCATCAGATGCTCTAAAAATAGGAAGACTAATTCCAAGTGCAGCAACAATATTTTTATTTAAAATAATAGGAACAGCAATACATTGAGCATCGGAAGTTATTTCTCCAATTTCTTCACAGTAACCTTTTTTCTTTGAGTCATAAATAATTTTTATAAGAGTATCTCTATCTGAAATGGTATTTTCTGTAAATTTAATTAAATTCTTAGAATAAAGTTTTTCTATTTCAGTGTTTGAGTATTTCCAAAGTAAAGCTCGTCCTAATCCTGTGCAATAAAGAGGTAAGTTACTTCCAATAGAAGACATTAATTTAATAGGATGAGAAGATTCGACTTTTGTTATATATAAAACTTTATCATTGTGATTAATTCCTAGTTGGCAAGTTTCATTACATTCATTTACAATTGTTCTCATATGATCTTTTATAAGAGTTAAACCATTTAAATTATTTAAATATGTTTGTCCGATTTGAAAAGAAGTTAAACCAATATTATATTTTTGAGAATTTGGATTAAAAATTAAAATCTCCAACTCGACAAGAGTTTTTAAAATTGGTGAAAGGGTGCTTTTTGGAATATTAATTAATTTTGAAATATTTGAAAGAGTTAAGGTATTTGGATTTTTTGAAATAATACTTAAAATACTGATAACTCTTTCAGTAGGTTTGTGTAGATTCATATTTTTTCCTCGTTATCTTTAATATTAAAAATATGATAACAGAAAATCAAAAAAAGATCTATAAAAAAAATAAAAAAAATATTTTTTTTATTTAAGTGAACTATTTTAATACTTAAAAGTTTAATAATGACTTTTAAGGAAGAAATAAAGACTTGACAACGTAATATCAATGTAGTATATTTATATTGTACTTAAATACGAATACGTTCTTAAATAAGAACAAAAATTTAAAAGGGGGGCTTTATGAAAAAGACATTATTTGTAGGAAGTTTAGTAATTATGGGAATATTTGCAGGATGTGGAAAAGAAAAAGGTGGAGAAACAGCAGGAACAGTGAAAACACAAATTTTAAAAGTTGCTTTTAACCAGTCAGAAAAACATCCACAGTATAAGGCTTTAGAAAACTTTAGTAAAAATTTAGAAGAGCAAACAAAAGGAGCTTATAAATTAGAGATATCACCAAATGAATTATTAGGGGATCAAAGAGCAACAGCAGAATTAGTTCAAAATGGAGTAATTCAAATGTCAGTTGTGGGAAATCCAGTTGTAGAAAGTTTTAATAAGGATTTTGCAGTAATTGGATTACCTTATTTATATGATAGTTTAGAACATCAGAAAAAAGTATTTACATCAGATGTATTAAATCCATTATTTAAATCAGTATCAGCAAATGGATTTGAAGTAATAGGAGCATTTACAGCAGGAGCTAGATGTTTATATACAGATAAACCAATGACAAAACCAGAAGACTTAAAAGGATATAAATTTAGAGTAATGCAATCAGATACAATGAAAAAAATGGTTGATTACATGGGTGGAATAGGAACTCCAATGGGACAAGGAGAAGTTTACACAGCAGTTCAACAAGGTGTAATTGAAGGTGGAGAAAATAATGAAGTTACTTATGTTGATTTAAAACACTATGAAATAGCGCCATATTTCTCATATACTAATCATTTAATGGTTCCAGATTTAATTATAATTAATGAAAAGTTATATAATGGAATGACTCCAGAAAATAGAAAAATATTTGATGATTTAATGAAACAAACTATAGCTGAAGAATTTACAGTATGGGGAGAAAATGTAGAGCAAGCTAAAAAAATAGCAACAGAGAATGGAGCTAAATTTATAGAAGTAGATATAAAACCATTCCAAGAAAGAGTTAAACCTTTACAAGAAGAAGTTGCTAATAGATCAGATATGACTAAAAAAATATATAAAGATGTTAGAGATTTAGCTAAATAATTCTAAGGAGATAAAGGATGGAGAAACTAAAAAATGGTTTGGATAGAATCATAGAAATATTTTGTATTATAATAATGGGAATAATGACAATTTTAGTTACTTGGCAAGTTATTACAAGATATGTTTTTAATAACCCTAGTATTTTTACAGAACAAACAGCACAATATTTGTTTGTATGGCTAGTTATGTACGGCTCTGCCTATGTTTTCGGGAAGAGAGAACATATGCAAATTTCTTTTGTCAGAGATTTAACTAAAGGGAATATTAGAAAAATTATAGATATTTTTCAGGAAATTATAATAAGTATTTTTGTTATTATGGTTATGATATATGGTGGATATTATTCAGCATTAAGACAAATGGTGCAGGTTGATGCTGCATTACAAATTCCGATGGGAGTTGTTTATTCAGCTATTCCTATCAGTGGAGTTTTTGTAATATTCTATGCAATATATAATATCAAAAAAATTATTTTAGGACAGAGCGAGAAATAAAGGAGAAAGTTAATTATGGATTTAGCAATACAAGTAGGAATGATAATATTTGTCACATTAGCTATATTTTTAGCCTTAGGAGTTCCAATAAGTATTAGTATCGGACTTTCTTCAACAATGGCAATGTTATTAATATTACCTTTTGATGGGGCTATGGTAACTTCAGCTCAGAGGGTATTTATAGGAACAAATTCTTTTTCGTTATTAGCAATACCATTTTTTATATTAGCTGGGAATATAATGAATACAGGTGGAATAGCTATAAGATTAATAAATTGTGCTAAACTTTTTGGAAGAAGATTTTATGGACCATTGGCTCAAGCTAATGTAGTAGCAAATATGTTATTTGGAGCTATTAGTGGTTCTGGAGTGGCAGCAGCGGCAGCAGTAGGAGGAACAATTTCTCCAATTGAAGAGAAAGAGGGATATGACAAAAAATATAGTGCAGCAGTGAATATATCATCAGCACCAACAGGGATGTTAATTCCTCCTAGTAATACTTTGATAGTATATTCAACAGTTGCAGGTAGTGTTTCAATATCAGCATTATTTATTGCTGGTTATATACCTGGAATTTTGTGGGGATTAGGTATAATGATTATAGCTGGTTTAATGGCGAAAAAATTAAAATATAAATCAGAAGATAATATGAGTAAAAGTCAGATGATAAAGATAGTTTTGGATGCAGTTCCAAGCTTATTATTAGTAGTAATTGTGATAGGAGGAATTTTAAGAGGGATATTTACAGCAACTGAAGGGTCAGCAATAGCAGTTGTGTATTCACTAATATTATCATTTATTTATAAGGAAATGAAATTAAGTGATTTACCTAAGATATTTTTAAGTTCAGCTCAAATGACAGCAATAGTAATATTTATGATTGGTGTTTCTTCAATTATGTCTTGGGTAATGGCTTTTGCACATATTCCTCAAAGAATAGCTGAGCTACTTTTGGGAGTTACAGATAGTAAGATTATAATATTAATAATTATGAATATTCTATTATTAATAATAGGGACATTCATGGATCCTACTCCAGCAGTATTAATATTTACTCCAATATTTTTACCAATAGTTGAAAAGTTTGGGATGACACCAGTTCATTTTGGGATAATGTTGGTATTTAATTTATGCATAGGAACTATAACACCACCAGTTGGTCCAATATTATTTACAGGATGTAAGGTTGGAAATGTAACAATAGAAGAGGTATTTAAATGGTTATTACCATTTTATTTAGTGACTATTTTAATATTATTTGCAGTTACTTTTATACCAAGTCTTTCATTGTTTTTACCACAATTATTTGGTTTAATCAAATAATTAAATTTAGAATGTGTGCTTAGGAGGAAAAATGGAAATTCGTTATGCTTCAAGTAATAAAGATGCTAAAAGTTATGATACAAAAAGATTAAGAGAAGAATACTTAATTCAAGATTTATTTACAATCGACAATATAAAACTAGTTTATTCTCACTATGATAGAATAATAGTTGGTGGAGTTTATCCAGTAACAAAAGGATTAAAATTAGAAGGCGGTAAGGAATTAGGCTCTAGTTTCTTTTTAGAAAGAAGAGAACTAGGAGTAATTAATGTAGGAGGACCAGGTAAAATGATCCTAGATAAGGTTGAGTATGAAATAAATAATAAAGATGCTATATATATTGGAATGGGAGTTGAAGAAATTGAATTTTTATCAATAGACCCTAAGAATCCAGCGAAATTTTATTTAAATTCAGCTCCAGCCCATCATAAATATCCAACAATAAAAATAGGATTAGAAGATGCAAGAAAAGTAAAGTTAGGAAGTACAAAAACTTCAAATAAAAGAACAATAAATCAATATATTCATCCAGACGTTTGCCAATCATGCCAATTAGTAATGGGAATGACAATGTTGGAAGATGGTTCTACATGGAATAGTATGCCTTGTCATACACATGATAGAAGAATGGAAGTTTATTTTTATTTTGATATGGATGAAGATACAAGAATTTTTCATTTGATGGGAGAACCAACAGAGACAAGACATATTGTTATGAAAAAAGATGAGGCAGTTATATCACCTTCTTGGTCAATTCATAGTGGAGTTGGGACTGCAAGTTATACTTTTATTTGGGGAATGGTTGGAGAAAATCAAATATTTACAGATATGGATCATGTTTCAATGGAAATTTTAAGATAAATTTGGAGGAAATAAAATGAATGAGATGTTAGACAAATTCTCAATGAATTTCTTTTCATTAGAGGGAAAAGTAGCGATTGTAACTGGTGGAAATACTGGATTAGGACAAGCATATGTTGTAGCTTTA
>NZ_JARHZE010000108.1 GCF_029258315.1 Fusobacterium sp.
AAAATAAATTATTTAAGAAAAAATTATATAACCTAAAGTAATAATACCAAAAGTCATAATAATAAAACTAGCAATTCTTGAAAGTTTTATTAATAAATCATCAGTTATAAATTTTCTAAAGAAGCAGATAATATTAACTGTAAAGAACCAAGATGTAACTCCCCCTGAGGCAATTCCAAGAGCAAGATACATATAATTATCTTGATCTCTAACAATTCCTAAAAGAGTATATATTCCAAGAATTGTTAAAATTCCAGTTATATTTATGCTTGCAAGACCAAAACCAACGAAATAGTTCTGAATAAAATTATAACCTTGTTCTATTTTTTTATCTAATAAAACAGGTGATTTTAATTTTTTAATTCCAAGTAATATCAATAAGACACCAACAGCAATTTTGCAAAGAGTTTCATATTTAAAAATAAAATCATCTACAAAATTAACAAAAAGAAAAGCTATAAGCCCATAGATTACATCAGAAGTAATCATTCCAAGAGCTGTTGTATATCCCTCTTTTTTTCCCTCTGTCAAAGTTTTTTCCATGCAGTAAAATCCTACTGGACCAAATGGAAAAGATAAAATTAATCCAGTTATAACGCCTTTAAAAAATGTAGCTGTTAACAAATAAATCACACCCTTATATCTAAAGTTTATTTCCGCAGTTTGGACAGAATTTATCACTCTTATCTACCATACAACCACAGTTTTTGCAAACATTATTATTTCTAATAATTTCTTCTATGTCATCATAAGTTACCCAAGATGAGTCTAAAACTTTTTTTAATGATTCATTTTTAAGTTTATAGATACTTTTACAATTTTTACAAATAATTAAAAATTTTTTATTAAATTTAAAAATAGGTATAAAGAAAAAACTAAAGACATTGGACACTTGATATAATTCAAACTTTTCATTTAAACAATTTGTACATTTAAAAGAGATATTCTTTAAAAATTCATCTTTACTACCAAACCCCATAACAAAAAACATAAATTGCTCCCTAATTATTTTTAATTATCATTTAATTTTAAAATTGATACAAATGCCTCTTGAGGAATTTCAACATTTCCTATTTGTTTCATTCTTTTCTTACCAGCTTTTTGTTTTTCTAAAAGTTTTTTCTTTCTAGTTATATCTCCACCATAACATTTAGCAAGAACGTTCTTTCTATATGCTTTGATAGTTTCACGAGCTATTATTTTTGCTCCTAAAGCTGCTTGGATAGGAATTTCAAACTGTTGTCTAGGTATAACTTCTTTTAATTTTTCACAGATTGCTCTACCTTTAGAAACAGCATTATCTTTATGAGCTATGAAAGAAAATGCGTCAACAACTTCTCCAGAAACAAGTATGTCAACTTTTACAAGATCCCCTTCTCTATAATCTATTAGTTCATATTCAAATGAAGCATATCCTCTTGTTTTTGATTTTAATTTATCATAGAAATCAAGAACTATTTCAGCAAGAGGTAGTTCATAAGTGATCATTGTTCTTGTGTCATCAATATAACTCATACCAATATAAATTCCACGCTTTTCTTGGCAAAGTTCCATAACAGAACCAACATAATCTTTAGGAACTATGATGTTTCCCTTGATATATGGCTCTTGAATTATAAATTTAGATTTTCCACCATCTGGGAATTCACAAGGGTTATCAATCACATAAGTAGGCTTTCCTTCCATAGTAATTCTATACTCAACTGAAGGAGAAGTAGAAATAAGATCTATATTATACTCTCTTCTCAATCTTTCAACTATAATTTCCATATGTAAAAGTCCAAGGAATCCACATCTAAATCCAAATCCTAAAGCAAGAGATGTCTCAGGAACAAAGTTTAAAGAAGCATCATTAAGTTGTAATTTTTCTAAAGATTCTCTTAAATCTCCATAATCATCTGTTGAAATAGGATAAATTCCTGCGAAAACCATTGATTGTGCTGGTCTAAATCCGTGAAGTGGATCAGCACAAGGTCTATTTAAATGAGTGATAGTATCTCCCACTCTAGAGTCTTTAATAGTTTTTAATCCAGTGATAATGTAACCAACAGATCCAGAAGAAAGTTCATTAGTTGGTTTCATATTAGGTGAGAATATACCACATTCTAAAATTTCAGCCTCTTTTCCAGTAGACCAAATTTTAATTTTGTCACCTTTCTTAATAGAACCATCTTCAACTTTTATGTAAGTGATAACTCCTCTATAATCATCAAATTTTGAGTCAAAGATAAGAGCTCTAAGAGGAGCCTCTTCATCATAATTAGGACAAGGGATTCTCTTAACAATTTCCTCTAATAATTCTTCTATTCCAAGATTTATTTTTGCTGAAGTAAGAACAGCATCATCAGCTGGAAGCCCAATAACATCTTCTATCTCTTTCTTTACTCTTTCTGGTTCAGCTGCTGGTAAATCTATTTTGTTAACAACTGGAACTATTTCAAGATCATTTTCAAGAGCCAAATAAACGTTAGCTAGAGTTTGAGCCTCAACTCCTTGAGCGGCGTCAACTACAAGTAAAGCTCCTTCACAAGCTGAAAGAGATCTAGATACCTCATATATAAAGTCAACGTGTCCCGGAGTATCAATAAGATTTAATTCATATTTATTTCCATCTTTTGCATCATAGTATAGAGTAACTGCTTGAGCTTTGATAGTTATCCCTTTTTCTCTTTCAAGATCCATAGAATCAAGTAACTGAGATTTCATATCTCTTTCAGCAACTGTATGAGTAGCCTCAAGTAATCTATCTGCAATAGTTGATTTTCCGTGGTCTATATGAGCTATGATTGAAAAATTTCTTTTGAATTTTTGTTGCACTTAAACCTCCTAAAAAAATAAAATTTTCTAATACACTATATTATAAAATAAACACCAAAAAATTTCAAGAAAATGATTACTCAGCCCAGTTTCCATTGACAAAAATGTTTTCAAAATTTCCATTTTTTTCAAAACCAACAATAGAAAGATCTCTTGTTCCAAACATAAAATCGACATGAGTAAGAGAATCATTCATTCCAACCTCTTCCATCTCTTCTGAAGATAGCTTATCCCCGTTTTCAATACAACTAGAATATGCTTGTCCAATAGCAAGATGGCAAGAAGCATTTTCATCAAATAAGGTATTGAAGAATAAAATTCCAAGATTAGATATTGGAGAATCAAAAGGAACTAAAGCGATCTCTCCAAGATATTTAGCACCGTCATCAATACTGATAAGATTTTTTAAAGCCTCATATCCTGATTTGGCAGAGAAATCTATAATTTTTCCATCTTTAAAAGTTAAAGAAAAATCTTCGATAAGTGTTCCGCTATAATTAAGTGGTTTTGATGCATAGACAATACCATCTACACCATATTTATGTGGCATAGAAAAAACTTCTTCAGTAGGAATATTTGCAACAAATTCTACACCAGATTGAGTCACATCTTTTCCAGAAGCCCAAATATGATTTTTTGGAAGTTTAACTGTTAGATTAGTTCCTAAAGAGTTAGTTATAACAAACTTTTCAAATTGTTTTTTATTTAAGTAATCCATTTTTTCTTTTAAAAGACTAAGATGATTTTTCCAAGTTTCAACAGGATTTTCTGTGTCAGCTTTTGTAGATTTAAGGATAGCATTCCAAAGAGAAGAGATAGCCTCCTCATCACTTAGATTAGGAAAAACTTTTTTTGCCCAAGGTAAAGTTGGCACAGAGATAATATTCCATTGGAATTCATTAACCATTAATTTATCATAGTATGGTTTTAAAGCCTGTCCCCTAGTTTTTTGATAAGCTCCTATTTTTTCTCCGTCAATTCCAGCTAAAAGTTCAGGATCAGAAGCAGAGATACTTAAGAAAGCAGCCCCTTTATTAGCATAATGCATAAAAGAATCAACTTGCCATTGAGGCATTTCTTCAAAAATATTTTTTTCTCCATAAGTAAAAGTCATTTTTTTACAGAAGTCATCACTCCAATGAACAACTACTTCAGAAGCTCCAAGAAGATAAGCTCTTTCAACAAGTAATCTTGTAAAATCAGCAGTTTCAACAGGAGACATTATAACTAAAATTTGATTTTTTTGTAGATTAACTCCAATTTCTAAACTTAAGTCTACATATTTTTTTAAAGTTTCTTTTTTTATCATTTTTTAACTCCTTAAATTATTTATTTTCTTCCACATCTCTTTTTATTTGGAAATATTCAGTTCCAACTAAAAAATATAAAATAGGAACTAAAATAATAGCATCATTTCCAAATTTATCATAAAGATACCCAGCAAAAACTCCCCCAGTAAAAAAAGCTATAATAGTAGTTAAATAGTAATAAATTTTTATATTATCAACCTTAATTCCACGAAGTTTATATCCAATATATACACCTAGATCACTAATGCTTCCAGTTATATGTGAAGTTCTTATAAGAATACCTTTATAAGTCATAAAAAGTCCGTTTTGAATACCTGTGGTAAGACAAAGAATATAGGTGAAATTTTTATTATGACCAAATAAAATATAGATTAGAAATATAGCAAAACCTATCCCCCAAAAAACAAATCCATAACGTTTTTTCATATTAAAAGCTCTTTCACCAATTAAAAAACCAGCAAAAACATTTCCACATAAAAAAAGGAATAGTCCAAATATAATTTTAATTATCTGATCATCTAAAGTGTTGTGGTAAGCTAAATGAATAGCAGCCTTTGAAACATCTCCAGAGAAATGCGTCAGGGTTAAACCTATCAAAATTATTCCATAAACATTTGCATAACCACTAATAAAACTCAAAGTACCTATCCAAAATAAAACCACATTTTGATGACCATTCATAAAAAAAATTTCCTCCCAAAACTAATTATAATAATTGAATTTTACCACATATTTTTTAAAAAGAATATGTTATTTTAAAAAATATATTTAAAAATAAATAAGTTTATAATTTAAAAAGAAATTGAATTTGTTTTTAGATTGTGATAAGATATTAGTTAAGAATTTATAGATACTACTAGGGGAGCAAATGTGCTGAGAGTATGACCCTTATTGACCTGATTCTAGATAATGCTAGCGAAGGGAAGTAGTCAGTTTTTTTGATTATTTTCTTTTGGTTTAAAGTAGGGTCAAGGAAAATAATTTTTTTATTTTTTGTAAAATTTTAGGAGTAACAATGGAAAAAGTTTTAGAGATAAAAGATGTTTCTTTTTCTTATGAAAAAAATAAAAAGTTAATAGAAAATCTTTCATTTTCAGTTGGAAAAAATGAATTTATTTCAATAGTAGGGAGTAGTGGTTGTGGAAAATCAACCATTATAAAATTAATTAGTGGAATAAATGAAAAAACTTCAGGGGAGATAATAGGAAAAAAGACAGCTTATATGCCTCAAAAAGATTTGCTTTTACCTTGGAGGACAGTTTTAGAAAATATAATTCTTCCTGTGGAGCTAAATAAAAGAGATTTAGAAGAGGGGAGAAAGAAAGCATATGAATATTTAGAAAAATTAAATTTGAAAGAGTATGCAAATAAATATCCCTATGAATTGTCTGGAGGAATGAAACAGAGAGTTTCTTTTATAAGAACTCTTTTAACAGAGGCTGATATTCTTTTACTGGATGAACCTTTTAGTGCTCTTGATGCAATAACAAAAGAAAATTTACAAAAATGGTTGTTAGAAGTATTAAAGAACTTTAATAAAAGTGTTATTTTTATAACTCACGATATAAATGAGGCTCTATTTTTATCAAATAGAATACTTGTATGTGAGGATAAACCTTTAAGTCATTTGAAGGAATATATTATTTCAGAAGATTTAAAAAAAGATTTAGAAAAAATGACAGAGTTAAAAGAAAAAATTTTATTTGATATAGGAGGTGGAAGGATATGAAAAAAATATCTTCATCAACTATAATTTCATTGATGTTTTTTATTGGTTGGGAAATCTTAGGAAGATATATAAATCTTTCTTTTATTCTTCCATGGCCGACTTTAATAATAAAAAGATTTTGGGAATTAAAACAAACTTTGATCTGTTATCATTTGGTTGAAACCTTAAAAATTGCTGGAATATCTTTGGGACTTTCTCTGGGAATAGGTATTATATTGGCTGTTTTAATGGACAGAAGTAAAAAAATAGAGAATGCGATATATCCAATTTTAGTAACAAGTCAAACTATACCAATAACAGCTTTAGCACCAATTTTTATACTTTGGTTTGGTTATTCAATCTGGTCAAAAATTTTAGTCGCAGTGATTATTACTTTTTTCCCTGTGACAATAAATTTATCTCAAGGGTTGAAATCTGTTAAAGAGGAGTATTTAGAATTTTTTAAAAGTATGAATGCTAGTGAGTGGGATATTTTTATAAAATTAAAATTACCTTCTGTGATGCCGTACTTTTTTTCAGCTTTAAAGATGGCAGTTCCTTTTGTAATAATAGGAGCTACCATAGGAGAATGGTTGGGAGCCACAGCAGGACTTGGATATTTTAGTAAAAGAATGATGACTCAACTTGACGGAGCTGGGGTTTTTGCACCAGTGGTTTTAATTTCTGTAATAGTAATTCTTATAGTAAAAATTATTTCAATAGTTGAGGATAAATTATTAATTTGGGTAAAAAAACAATAATATATAAATAAAAAGGAGAGAAAAAATGAAAAAATTAAAATTTATGTTAGTGTTTATTTTAACTTGTGCTTTAAGTTTTGGTGCAAATAATAAAAAACTTAAAGATTTCAGCGTTGTTTTGGATTGGTATCCAAATGCAATCCACAGTTTCTTATATTTAGCTGAGGAAAAAGGATATTTTGAAGAAGAGGGAATTAACTTAGTAATTCACTATCCAGCAAATGTATCAGATCCTTTAGCTTTACCAGCTGCTAAAAAAGCAAATGTAGGAATGTATTATTTACATCAACTTATAATGGCAAGAGCAAATGAAGGAATACCTGTAAAATCTATTGGAGCTATAACACAAGGACCTCTAAATGTTGTAATAGCTAAAGAGGAAAATAATATAAAAAGACCAAAGGATTTAGTTGGAAAAAAAGTTGGATATTCTCAAGGGGATGTTGCTGAAAAATTATTAAGTACAGTTATAAACCTTGATGGTGGAGATTCTTCAAAAGCTCAATTATTAGATGTAGGATTTGATCTTTTAACAGCTACTTTAACAAATAGTGTTGCAGCAACTTTTGGAGGATTTGTAAACCATGAAGTTCCAGTTTTATTAGAAAAAGGTGTAAAAGTAAATTATTTCTATCCAACTGATTTTGGTTTCCCTAACTATTATGAAGAAGTTTTTGTTGCTAATGAAGATATGGTAAAAGAAAATAAAGAACTTTACCAAGGATTCTTAAGAGCAATAAGAAGAGGATACGCAGATATGAAAAAAGATCCAGAGGGAGCTGTTGAATTATTATTAAAGAAACAAGAGGCTGATCAATTCCCATTAACAAAAACTGTTGAAAAACAAAGTATTGATATCTTAATACCTTTAATGGAAACAAAAGATTCTAAATTCTTATCACAAGATGAAAAAGTTTGGGAAGAAAATATCAAATGGATGTATGATCAAAAAATGATTAATAAAAAAATAGATTCAAAAGATATGATGATAGAATTATAATAAACATAAACTGCATTTAAAATCTTATTAAAGGTTTTAAATGCAGTTTTTCTTTAAAAATTATTTTGATGATATTGAAGATAGGGGAAGGGTTACTATTATGGTAGTTCCTTTATTAAGTGTGCTTTTTATATCTAAATCTATATTTAAAATAGTTATAATCTTTTTGACAATAGACATTCCTAATCCATGACTTCCCATATTTCTACTTCTAGCTTTATCAACCCTAAAAAATTTATCATATATATGTTCTAAATTTTCTTCACTTATACCTTCTCCAAAATCTTTTATACTAACACTTATATTTTTATTATGAGCTATCTCAATTTCAATAGGATTTTCTTTTCCATATTTGATAGCATTTTCTATTAAGTTTAAAAATAATTGCCTGATTAAATGAGGATCCGATTTAATAAAGATTTCTTTCCCAGTGAAAAATATTTTTTGATTTGGATAGATTATTTTTAAATCAGATAAAATATTTTGGATAATATCTGTTAAATTTATATTTTGAATTTCTATAATATTTTTATTGTCCTTTGCAAGAAAAAGGAGTTTTTGAACCAAAGAATTCATATTTTTGGTTTCTTCACATATAGAATCAATGGCTTCTGAGGAGATTTCTTTATTATTTATACCCCACCTTTTAATCAAATTGATATATCCATCTATTATAAAAATAGGAGTTTTTAATTCATGAGAAGCATTATTAACAAAA
>NZ_JARHZE010000062.1 GCF_029258315.1 Fusobacterium sp.
ATCCCTCTTCTAATAATTCTACTAAATATCCTGTTGCTCCTCCTGATACAAAAGATCCTTTTATTTCATTTTCTTTCATATAATCTTTTAAGTATCTACAAACTGCTAATGATGATCCTCCTGAACCAGCTTGGAATGAAAATCCATTTTTTATAGCTCCACTTGCTATTAATACTTTTGCAGCATTTTCTGCTATTAATAACTCTTGTGGATTTTTTGTAATTCTTGTAGCTCCTGTTGCTATTTGCTCAGGATCTCCTATTGAATCTACTACAACTACATAGTCTGTATATATCATTGGAATTGATATTTTCTTTAATGGGAATTCTACTAAGTTATCTGTTATAGCTACAACTTTATCTGCATATTCTGCATCTACCATTGGATATCCCATTGCACCAAAAGCTGATTTTCCTTCACAACCATTCATATTTCCCATAGGGTCACAAGCTGGAGCTGCTATGAAAGCGATATCTATTTTTAATTCTCCTGCTTCGATTGCTCTTCCTCTTCCACCATGAGTTCTAAAAACTACTGGCTTACCTAGTATATTATTTTTAGAAATTTCTTTTGCAATCTCTCCTCTTAATCCAGAAGTATTTATTCCTGTTACTACTCCATTTTTTATATGCTCTATTAATGGTTCATGAGCTTTTGTTAAAGATGAAGCAACTAAGTTAAGATTTTTTATTCCCATTTTTGCAATTTCATCCATAACCATATTTAAAACATAGTCCCCATTTCTTAAATGGTGGTGGAAAGATATTGTCATTCCATCTTTTATTTCACATTTTTCTAAAACTTCTCTTATTGAAGAAACTAATTTACTATCTCCTGGCTTTGAACAAGTTTTATTTGGAGCATATTTTTTCCCTTCTGGAGCTGTTGCAAATGGACCAGCATATGGCTTAACCTCTCCATAACCTTCTATATAACTTGGAATTTCTCTATTTACTTTATTTACTAATGTTTTTATTTCCATTTTTTATCTCCCCTCTATTTGATAACTCCAGCTGCTTTAGCAAGTCTTACTACTCTTTCAGCCTTAGAAATTACAGGTATATCAACCATTTTACCATCAACTGTTATTACTCCACCTTTACTTATATCAGCTGCTTCAGCTGCTTCTACTATTCTTAGAGATTTTTCAATTTCTTCTTTAGCTGGAGTGAAAACATCATGAACTATTTTTATTTGTGATGGGTGAATGCAAGATTTTCCTGCAAATCCTAAATTCATTGAAGATCTAATCTCATTTTTAAATCCTTCCACATCAGAAATATCTGACCATACTGTATCTATTGCATCTATTCCTGCTACTGAAGCTGCCATTGATACCATATTTCTTGCTAAAAATAATTCTGTTCCTTCTTTTGTTCTAGAAGCCCCTAATGATCTTGTATAATCTTCAGCTCCAAAAGAAACACTAACTATTCTTGGAGAAGCTGTTACTATATTCATAACATTCATTACAGCTTTTGGAGTTTCAATTGATGCTTGTATTTTACAAGAACCTATTTCAATTCCATTTTCTTTTTCTATTTCTGTTAATAATTCATCTAATTCTTTTATTTGCTCTGGAGTTTCTGTCATAGCAAGTCTCATATTTCTAAGTCCTGCTGGAACTAAAACTTTTACATCATCCTTTCCAAACTCTGTATAAAGTGGATTTATTCTTGCAAATATTTCTGTATCTCCATAATCCATAACTTTTAATGCTTCTGCTAATAAATCTCTAGCTGCATCTTTTTCTGAATATTTTACAGCATCTTCTAAGTCAAATATAACACAATCTGGACCATATAAATGAGCTGTTGTTAACATTTTTGGATTATTTGCTGGAGCAAACATCATTGTTCTTCTTGATCTTCTTATAGACATTATTTATCTCCTCCATTCATAGCTCTTCTTACTGCTGTTCTAACTCTTCCTCTTATTACAAAATCTAATGCTCCAAAATCTTGAACCAATACCTTTGCATTTTTTACTTCCATATCTTCTAAAACTTCTCTAACTGCTTTTTCCATCAGTTTACCAAACATCTTTTTTAATTTTGACTCTATATTAATTTCTATTCCTTGATAATCTAAATCAACTGTTACTAAAACATCTGAATCTTTTTCATTTCCACAAATTCCTACCATTTTTCCTCCTTAATTTTCTTTCTCAAGAATATTGTATACAGTATTATATTAAAATAATATCTCATTTCTAAGACTTTGTCAACCTCTTCTTTTTATAAAAAAAATGAGAGAAAATTTAAAACTTCCTCTCATAAAAATTTTTTATTCTTTTTTATTTTTCTTTTTTCTCAAAATATTCTTTTCCTCTGAAATAAAAAATTAGAGAAAATACAATTATTATCATTCCAGCTATTGTATTAAAAGTTGGTTTTTCATCTGGTAACATAATCCAGCTCAGTATAGCTCCTAAAATAGGATTTATCAATCTACACATATTAACTTCTGAAACTTTAGTATTTTTATCTTGTAAAGCCATAAACCAAAAACTAAATGCAAATACTGAAACAAATACTAAAACTCCTAAACTCAAATAGAATCCAAATGGTTTTCCTATAAAGTTTTTATATCCTTCTATTCCTACACCTGATAAATATAGTAATAATCCTCCAAAAAACATTTGTACTGCATTTAAAAATATTGGGTCTATATTTGCTTTGTATTCAGCTACTTTAATAGCAGAATATCCTTGGAAAATAATATTTAAGTATAAAAATAATATTCCTACAAATCCCATTCCATTGATAGAATATCCTGTTCCTTTTACTCCTACTATAAGAAGTAATCCAACTAAACTTATCAATATACTTATTATTTTATGCTTATTTAATTTATCATTTTTTGTTAAAATATGACTTAAAATAATATTAACAAAAGGTGTAGTTCCCATTATTATTGATGAAATAGCTCCATCTACCAAGTCAACTCCTAGATAAAATACTGCGTATCCTAGAAAGATATTTACTGTTATTAAAAGTGTAAATAATTTTTTATTTGCTTTTATTTCTTCCCACATTCCCTTGTGCCAAGTATAAATAAATAATATTATACCTACTGATGTGAATCTTAATCCTGCAAAATTCATTGGGCTCATATCATAGCTAAGTCCAGCTTTAATAACTGGGTTTACTATTGCCCATAAAACTGATGCTAAAACCGCATACATCAATCCCTTCTTTTTTATCATCTCTTTCCCCCTTCTATTTTCGTTCCTAATATTTTAGGATAATAAACAAAATATATCAAGGAGAATTTCTTTTTATTATTTCATATGTGAAACTTTATAGGCGTTTTATCTCTCCATCATAAAATATCTCTCTTTTATTATCTTCTTTTAGTAAAATTATTCCACCATTTTCATTTACTCCTAATACTTTTCCAACTATCTTTCTTTGATTATTAGTGAGTACTATATTTTTATTTAAAATTTTAAAAAATTTATAATATTCCTCAATATTTTTTTCCCTATTAAAAATATATCTTTTTTTACAAATTAAATTTTCAAATTCTTCTAAAATATTACAAATTAAAAATTGCCTATTTATCTCTTGCGATTTTTCTATCCTTAAAGAAGTTACCTTATCCTTTAATTCTTTTGGAAAATTTTGATTATTTACGTTTATTCCTATCCCCACAATAATATAATTATCATCTTGTCCATGTTCAACCAAAACTCCAGCAACTTTTTTATCATTTATATATATACCATTCCAATTTGTTTCCAGTAATAATCCTGTTGTTTTTTCTATCCCTTTTATAATACTTAAAAAAGTTGTTAAAGTTAATAATTTTATAGAATCTAAAAATATATCTTTTTTTAATAAGATACTCATATATATTCCCTTCTCTTTTGGCGAATAGAAATTTTTTTCATTTTTTGTTCTACCCTTAATTTGCTCTTCTGAAATTACAACACAGCCATGCTCTAATTTTTTATATTCTTTTTTTAGATATGTATTTGTTGAATCTATTTTTTCAAAATAAATTATTCTATTTCCTATCTCTTTGCATTTTATTATTTTTTTTATTTCAATATTTGAAATGATATTTTCTTCTAATAATATATATCCTTTATTATTTATCCCCTCTATATTATATCCTTTTTCCTTTAAACTTTGTATCCCCTTCCAAATAGCTGTCCTTGATACTCCTAATTGCTCACTTAACTTTTCTCCAGAAATAAATTTTCCTTTATTTTTTAATAAAATATCTAAAATTTTATATTTTGTCATCTCTCTGCTCCATAATATTTTTTT
>NZ_JARHZE010000084.1 GCF_029258315.1 Fusobacterium sp.
TCTTTTGCAACCTCCTCATCAGACACAAGAGAGTATGGAGTACAATTAAATTTTTTTAAAATTATTTTACTCAAACCATTAACTATCATATTTGTATCACAATAGATTTTACAACCTTTTTCAATAGCTTTTTTTCCCTCTTCTATTGGATTGTTCATAAATTTTATAAGATCAGCATACTCAAAATCTGCAGTTGTATGGATAACTCTTTTTACTATTGGTAGCTCTTCCTCTTTAAAATTATTTATTTTTTCTCCTAACTCCTCAGTTATAATTTCAAAACTTCTTTTTTCTATAAGTTGTGGCTCTTTTATATATTCTTTCATTATTTTTTCCCTTTTCTAAAATTTCCAAAATTAAATAAATCTTTAAAATTAAACCTATTTTTTCTCTCTTGATAATTTTTCGCCCTATCCAAAAGATTAAAAATTAAATCCTGACTTGTAAAAAAATGTATATGTGGATAACCACATAAAATATTTTTTGAAAAATATCCATTTTCCCAAGTTCTTCCATCTTTTTTACTTATTTTAAATACTCCCTCTTTATTTTCATCAATCTCTTCTGAATAATGAAATTCGTGGGCTGGAAACATTATCTTTTGATTATCAAGTGAAGTTTCAACATTGATATATCCAAATCTTCCAATATTTAGTCTGTTTTTCATCTTAAATTTTCTATCATTTAAACCTACAAACTTAAATTTATTTTCATCTAAATCTTCTAGCTCTTTCGATAGGTAGATATATCCACCACACTCTCCATAGATTACCCCGCTGTCTTTAGAAAATTCTTTTATTGAGTTAATCATAGATATATTTTTTTCTAAAATCTCCCCATAATTTTCTGGATAACCTCCACCAAAAAATAAACAGTCCACATCATCTGGAATTTTTTCATCTTTTAGAGGAGAAAAATATTTTATTTCTATATTTAGATTTTCTAAAAATTCTATATTATCATTATAGTAGAATGAAAAAGCCTCATCCTTTGCTATCCCTATTTTTATATTTTTATATTTTTCTCTCAACTCAGAATTTAAAAATCTACTCTCTAATTTTTCAAACTCTTGATTTAATAAAATATCCTTTCTTATAAGAGTATCTCCTATATTAATTTTACTTTCTACCTCTGATAGCTCCTCTATTTTTTTTATATCAATAGTTTCTTTTATCTTTTCCCCTAGAATATTTAATTTTTCATCTAAATTTTTATCCTCTTGAGCTTGAACGAGTCCTAGGTGTCTCTCTTCAAATTTTAAATCCTTAATAGGTGGTAGATATCCAAGACAAGTTATCCCAGTATATTTTTCTATTGTTTCAGATAATAATTTATATGATTTTTCAGAAGCTACTCTATTTAAAATAACTCCCTCTATATTAATATCTTTATCAAATAACTTATAACCTAAAATTTCTGCTGCTATACTTGTACTTCTTTTTTCTCCATCTACTACTAAGATTATCGGTATCCCTAAAATTTTAGAAATATGAGCAGTACTTCCATTGTCCAGTCCATCTCCAAGTCCATCATAAAGTCCCATTACCCCCTCTATGATTGAGATATCCTTTTTATTTTTAAAAAAACTATATTTAACTCCCTCTTCTCCCATTAAGAAATAATCTAGATTAAAACTTTTATTTCCTGTGGCATATTCGTGAAATCTTCCATCAATATAATCTGGTCCTATTTTAAAAGGAGATACATTTTTAAAATTTTTCATAAGCCCCATAGTGATTGTGGTTTTTCCTATCCCACTCTTAGTTCCTGCTACAATAAATCCTTTCATTTTATCCCCCTTTCCTTTATTTTTTGACTAGATATATTATACAATATTTTCTTAAAAATTTCTCGATAAATTCTTTTAATATGATATAATAATAGTATAAAGATAAAATAAAGGACTGATAATATGGATTGGATAATTGGTGGGACAAAGGACTCTAGAAATTTTATTGAAAATATTCTTAATCAAACAACTGAAAGAGATTTTATCATCACAGTTGCAACAGATTATGGAAAAAAACTTCTAGAAGATTATATGGTTGATGTTTTAGTAAAGCCTATGACTTGTGATGAAATGAAAATTTTTATAAAAGAAAATAATATTAAAAGAATTTTTGATATGAGTCATCCTTATGCAAAAGATGTATCAAAAAATGCAATCTTAGCATCCCAAGAAAATAATATTGAATATTTTAGATTTGAAAGAAAAAATTTAAATGAAGACCTATTGAGTGATGTCCTGTACTTTGAAAATATTTCAGATATTATTAATTTTATTTCAAATATTTCTGAAAATATTTTAGTAACCTTAGGAAGTAATCAAATAGAAAGTTTTAAAAATTTAAATAATCTTAGTAACTTATATTTTAGAATTTTACCTACAAAAATAGCTATTGAAAAATTGGAAAATTGTGGTATATTAGCTAAAAATATTATTGCCATTCAAGGACCTTTTTCAAAGGATTTTAACTCAGCTATTATAAAAAATTATAATATAAAATATCTGATTACCAAAGAAAGTGGAACAACTGGAGGAGAATTAGAGAAATTGCAGTCTGCAAAAGAAAATAATATAACCACTCTGATTTTAAAGCGTCCTTCTGTAAACTATCCTTGGATTACAGAAAATATTTCAGATATTATTAATATCTATTTTAATAAAGAAAGGAAGTAAGATGAAAACAAAATTTGTTATAGGTACAAGAGGAAGTCTTCTTGCTCTTGCTCAAACAGAGATAGTAAAAAAACTTTTAGAAAATAATTTTCCAAATTTTGAATTTGAAATTAAAAAAATAGTCACAACTGGTGATAAAGATCTTTCTACAAATTGGGGGAGCAAGGGAGTATCTATAAAAAACTTTTTTACTAAGGAAATTGAAAAAGAACTTTTAAATGGGGAAATAGATTTTGCAGTTCACTCTATGAAGGATATGCCTAGTGTAAATCCTGAGGGACTTATCTTTAGTGGGGTGCCTAAAAGAGAGGATAATAGAGATGTTTTTATTTCTAAAACAGGGGTAAAACTTTTAGACTTACCTAAAAATCCTGTTATTGGAACTAGCTCTCTAAGAAGAGCTGAATGTATAAAAAATTTAAGACCTGATGCTATTATAAAACCTCTAAGAGGAAATATTCATACAAGACTTAGAAAATTATCAGAGGAAGATTATGATGGAATTATTTTAGCCGGAGCTGGACTTATAAGAACAGGTTTAAAAGATAAAATCACTGAATTTTTTAACATAGAAGATGTTATCCCTGCTCCAGCTCAAGGAGCTCTATGTATTCAATACAGAGAAGGGGATACTACAATAAAAAATATTCTTCATTCTATTGTTGATATAGATACCACTAAAGTTATTATGGCTGAAAGAGAATTTTCTAAAATTTTTGATGGTGGTTGTCACACTCCTATTGGTTGTAGTGGAAAAATTATATATAATGAATCAGATGAAAAATTATTGGAGCTTTTCGGAATGTACTCTCTAAACGGAAAAACTTATAAAAGAAAAATTGTTGGAAGTTTAGAAGAAAGTGTTCTAGTGGCTCAACAATTAGCAGAATGTTTAAAAGGTGATATAGATGAATAGAGGAAAGGTATTCTTTATAGGAGCTGGAGCTGGAGATTTTGAACTTTTAACTTTAAAGGGAAAAAGAATTTTAGAATCAGCTGATTGTGTAATTTATGATAGACTTATAAATGAAAAGATTCTATCTTTTGCAAATCCTAGTGCTGAATTTATCTATCTTGGAAAAGAAAATACTGAAGGGGGAACTCTTCAAAGTATAATAAATAATACTCTTGTAGAAAAATCTATATCTGGAAAGTTTAAAAATATTGTTCGTTTAAAAGGTGGAGATTCTTTTGTTTTTGGAAGAGGGGGGGAAGAGATAGAAGCTATTTCAAAATATAATATTGATTTTGAAATTGTTCCAGGTATATCATCTTCTATCGCTGTTCCTGAATATGCTGGTATCCCTGTTACTCACAGAAAAATAGCTCGTTCTTTCCACGTTTTTACAGGAATGACTGCTGATAATGATGATATTCAAGATTTTGAAACCATTGCTAAATTAGATGGAACCTTAGTTTTTTTAATGGGTGTAAAAAATTTAGAATTTATATGTTCAAATCTTATTAAATATGGAAAATCCCCATCAACTCCCATAGGAATAATACAGAAAGGATGTTCATCTTTTCAAAAAACTATTGTGGGAAATTTAGAAAATATTATTGAAAGATCTCAAGAGATAAAACCTCCTGCTATAATAATAATCGGAGAGGTTGTCAATAAAAGAGAAATTTATAATTGGTTTGAAAAGCTTCCATTTTTTGGAAAAAATGTTATAATTACTCGTGAAAAATCTCAAGGGGATGAGTTTGGAAAAGAGATTGAAAGAAATGGTGGAAAATCCATCTCTCTTCCTATGATTCAACTTATTGATCAAATGGAAAAATTTG
The DNA here is from genome assembly GCF_029258315.1 of Fusobacterium sp. GTDB lineage: Bacteria > Fusobacteriota > Fusobacteriia > Fusobacteriales > Fusobacteriaceae > Fusobacterium_B. Next base: position 4,469 of record NZ_JARHZE010000084.1, read on the forward strand.
ATTTTTCAACCTTAAAAAATTATAAAGCTATTATGTTTAATTCTCCAAATGGTGTTAATTTCTTCTTTAAACATATTCCTGATGTGAGACTTCTTTCTAATCTTAAAATTGGAGTGATTGGAAGTAAAACCTATGAGGAGATTAAAAAATATAAAATAATGCCTGATGTGATGCCAGAAGAGTATTTAAGTGATAAACTTGCTTATGAAATTACAAAAGTAACAGATGAAAATGACGATATTTTAATAGTTACTTCTGATGTTTCTCCTATTGATGAAGAGGAATTTTTTAACAAATATAAAAGAAAATTTAAAAAATTTTCTGGCTATAAAAATATATCTTTAGATGTATCTCAAGATAAAATTTTAGATAGTCTTAAAATCGCAACTCACATTACTTTCTTTAGTGGTTCTGCCGTTGAAAGTTTTTTCAAAAATTTAAAAGATCCATCTCTTTTAAAAGAAAATATAAAAATACTTTCAATTGGTCCATCTACAACTAAAAAAATAAGAGAATACACTTCTCTTCCTGTAATTCAATGTGAAATTTATAATGGTAATGAAATGTTAAAAAACTTAGAAGTTTTTTAATACTAAAATATAGAAAGTGAGGAATTAATAATGGTAAATGATGTAACTCTAGAAATGATTAAGGACGCTGCTTACACAATAAAAGATTCTATCAAAAGAACTCAACTTATGGAATGTCCTACTCTTTTTGAAATAACTGGAAACAGAATTTATTTCAAATTAGAAAATCTACAAAAAACAGGTTCTTTTAAGATCAGAGGAGCTATGAATAAGATTATGAATCTTTCTGATGAAGAAAAGGCGAGAGGAGTAATAGCTTCGTCTGCTGGTAACCACGCTCAAGGAGTTGCTCTTGGTGCTACTAGCTTAGGAATTAAATCTACAATCGTAATGCCTGGAACTGCTCCACTTTCAAAAGTAGTAGCTACTAAAAATTTTGGTGCTGAGGTTATCCAAGTAGGTACAGTTTATGATGATGCTTACAAAAAAGCTTGTGAGATTCAAAAAGAAACTGGAGCTACTTTCTTACATCCTTTTGATGATCCTTATGTTATTGCTGGACAAGGTACTATCGGTTTAGAAATATTAGAGGATTTAGAAAATGTTGATGTTGTAATCGTTCCTATTGGTGGAGGAGGAATAATTTCTGGAATAGCAAAAGCTATAAAAAGTATAAAAAAAGATGTTAAAATTATTGGAGTTGAACCTGTAAATGCATCTTCTATGAAAGAAGCTGTTAAACAAGGTTGTCCTTGCACAGTAAAAGTAACTCCAACTATTGCTGACGGAATAGCTGTTGCTCGTGCTGGAGAACTTACTTGTAAAATTATTTCTGAATATGTTGATGATATTGTAAGTGTAACTGAAGATGAACTTGCTCAAAGTATTTTATTCTTATTAGAAAGAAGTAAAGTTTTAGCTGAAGGGGCTGGAGCTGCTCCACTTGCTGCTCTGCTTTCTGGTAAAATTAAAGAAAAAGGTAAAAATATTTGTTGTGTTATCTCTGGAGGAAATGCTGATATAACAGCAGTAGAAAGAATAATAAACAAAGCTCTTATCTTAGCAGGAAGAAAAACTGAGATCAATGTTCTTGTTGAAGATAGATTTGGAGAGCTTCATAAATTACTTGCTATCTTAGCTCAAGAAAAAGCTAGTATTCTTCGTATCAACCAAACTATGTACAGTGCTAATTTACCAATAAATACTCAAAAAGTTACTGTTGCTATTGAATGTATGGATAAAAACCATAGAGATAAGATAATCGAAACTATAAAAGAAGCTGGATTCCAAATGGCTTAATAAAAAAATGAGGAGTTTTACAAACTGGTAAAATTATCAGTTTGTGACTCCTTTTTTTAATAAAAAATAATATGAATAATTTTTTCATAATAAGCTTCCTTTTAAAGAAATGATTTTCTATTTTTTACATTTGCATAGGACTTATTTTTTCCTTGCTCTTTAAAGCAAGTATACAACCTAAAATTATAACAATAGCTCCACTGCCTTGAATAAAATCAATTTTCTCTCCCAAAGTAAAATATCCTACTATTGAAGCTGAAAGTGGAACAAGCAATTGTAAAATATTAAAAACCACTACTCCTTGTCTTTGAACAATATAAAAAGCCATTAACATCCCAGTAAGCATACCATAAATCCCTGATAAAACTAATCCAATTAATAAACCTTGACTTACTTCTGATAATTGGACTATTTCTCCACTTTCAATAGCTATTGTCAAATAAACTATTCCTGATAAAGTAGCCGCAGAAGCACTAATAATAACAGTATGTAGTTCTTTGGCAATATTCTTTACTACTAAATTTTGAATTGATTGAATAAAAATTGCTATTCCTAAAAATAAAAATCCTTTTAAGAAATCACTACTCTCATTTACTTTATTTCCATGAATAACAAAAAGTAAAGACCCAGCTATAGTCAAAATACTACCTATATAAAAATTTTTCTGTTTTACTTTATCTCTCTCATCTTTAAAAAATAACGCTGCCATAATGCTTGCTAAAGGCATAGCAAGTATACCAAAAATACTTCCAACTAATGCAGATGTCTCTTTTAATCCATTCATAAAAAAATACATATTTCCTGTCATAAAACAACTTAACAACAATAGCTTTAAAATCAAAGTAGGTTTTTGTTTTATTTTCATAAATTCATCTCTAAATTTAAAGATACAAATTAAAATAAATAAAAATCCCCCTGATAAAAATCTTACAGCATTATTATTAATTGTTTCAAAATGAATACTCATAAATCTCATAATAGGAAGACCAAATCCCATTAAAATAATATAAATAACTCTGATAAAAGTCTTATTATTCATTTACTACCCCCGTAAATCATACTCAATAATTTTTTAACTATGGCATGCTCTTACTATAATTATTCCTAATTGATATTTTTAAATTCAATTTTCTTTATTTTATCTTTTATAAATGAATAAGATAACAGTTTAGAAATTTTTTTCTACCATTTAATATTCAATTTTTTAAATTTTTTCTTATCTTATTACATCATTATAATAAATTCTATTCTAATCTTAATATTCATAAAAAGCTAAAAAGATTTTCTCTCTTTAGCTTTTCCAATCATAAAAATATTTTATTTTTTATAAATTACTTTTCCATCTATCACTACATATTTTGGATCTTGTATAGTTATAAAAGGTTCTTTTTCCCAAACTACAATGTCAGCATCTTTTCCCTCTTCTATACTTCCAACTCTAGCTTCTACTCCCATCACTCTAGCTGGATTTATTGTAACTGACTCCAATGCTTTTCTATATGGCATACCTTTTGATATTGCAAGTCCTACACAAACTGGTAAATATTGTAATGGTATAACTGGAGAATCTGTTATTAAACAAACATCTCTTCCCTCTGCTAACTTAACAGCATTTTCAAATCCCTTTCCTAATAGCTCCATCTTTCCTCTACTTCCTAAGCTTGGTCCTATTAATAAAGGAATATCTTTTTTAGTATTTAAATAATCCAATACATCTGTTCCACAAGTTACATGATCTAAAGTATATTTCACTCCAAACTCTTCACATATTCTTATAGCTGTTACTATATCATCACCTCTATGAGAGTGAATTTTTAAATGTTTTTCTCCTCTCATTATTGGTAACATAGCTTCCATCTTAGCATCATATTTTTCTGAATTTTCACTGTATCTTTTGCAACTTCTTAAAAATTCTCTTAAAGTTGAAGCTATACCCATTCTTGTCATTCCGTATTCTTTCTTAGGATTTTCTCCTAAAGCAACTTTCATTGCAAAATATGGATCTAAAACCATCTCATCTATAATTTTTCCATAAGTTTTTATACAAGCATATTGCCCCCCAACTATATTTAATGATCCTGGTCCAGTGGCACAACAAGTTATTCCTGCATTTCTAGCCTCTTCAAAAGTTATATCTTTTGGATTTATTGCATCTATTGCTCTGATTTGTGGAGATAACGGATTCCCTTTTTCATTGTGATCTGAATAAAATTCTCCCAATCCATTTTCTTTTAATCCTAAGTGAGTGTGAGCATCTATAAGTCCTGGAGTGACATACATTCCATTTAAATCTATAACCTCCACATCTCCTTCAATCTCTATTTTTTTAGCAACTTTTTTTATTTTATTATCCTCTATTAAAATATCATAAAGTCCCTCTTCTACTCCATAACTTAAAACTTTTCCATTTTTTAATATCATCATTATTTCCTCTCCTTACATTACATTAGATTTTATATGATTTTTTTATTCCTTCGCCCCAAATAAAATATTTTCATTAAAATAACAATCATTAATTACTTTTTTTAGATATTTTTATCAAATTATACACATCATTTTAAATTTTGTCAATTAGTTTGAGGGATTTTCTTATAATGAAAAATAAAAAGAGCCAAACAGATTAACAAAATAATTTATTAATCTATAAGGCTCTCTTTTAATATTTAATTTTTTTATTTTTCTTCTAATGCTTTTTTGTATAAAGGATTAAATTTTAAATAGAATGCTACTACTGATGCTACTGCCACTACAACTCCAGTTGTATTTCCTATTATTTCTGCCATTTTAAATCCTTCTGGAGCTATTAAGATATATGAAGTAACAACTACTGTCATAAATGTTGCTGGTATAGCTGCCATCCAATAACATTTTCCTAGTTTAGCTAAGTATGCAGCTGCTGACCATAAAGCTATTGTTGCTAAAGTTTGGTTAGACCAGCTGAAATATCTCCAAATTATATTGAAATCTATGAAACATAATGCAACACCGATTGCAAATAATGGGATAGCTATTAAGAATCTATTTATTACAGGACCTTGTTTGTAATTAACAGCATCTGCTATTGTAAGTCTTGCACTTCTAAATGCTGTATCTCCTGAAGTTATTGGACAAGCAACAACTCCAAGTATTGCTAAGAATCCTCCAAATTTTCCTAATACTGTTCTTGAAATTTCATTAACAACAACTGCTGCTCCACCGTGTTTTAATGCCTCTCCTAATCCAAGAGTTCCTCCATTGTAGAATGACATTGCTGCTGCTGCCCATATAAGTGCTACAACACCTTCACAAATCATTGCACCATAGAAAACTTTTCTTCCTTGTTTTTCATTTCCAAGACATCTAGCCATCATAGGTGATTGAGTTGCATGGAATCCTGAAATTGCTCCACAAGCTATTGATATACATAAGTATGGGAATACTGATTGCCCAGCTGGGTGGAAGTTTTGGAAAGCTATTTCTGGAATATCATACCCTTGGAATAAAATTCCAAATCCAATTCCAACTGCCATTACTAATAAAGCAATTCCAAATACTGGATAAATTTTTCCTATTAATTTATCTATTGGTAATACTGTTGCTACTAAATAGTAAATTATAATAATTCCTATTAAAATAAATTTATCTATTCCTGTTAAGTTATTTAAAATAGCTGCTGGACTCATTACAAAAACTACTCCAACTAATACAAGTAAAACAACTGAGAAAACTCTCATTATTTGTTTTGCTCCATTACCTAAGTTATCTCCAACTAACTCTGCAACACTGGCACCATCTTTTCTTAAAGACATCATTCCTATTAAATAGTCGTGAACTGCCCCTGCAAAAATACAACCAAATACTATCCAAATAAATGCTGCTGGTCCCCACATTGCCCCTGCAACAGCTCCAAATATTGGTCCTGTTCCTGCAATGTTTAAGAATTGAATTAAGAAAGTTTTCTTAATATCCATTTCAACATAGTCAACACCATCTTCTAATCTTTTAGCTGGTGTTAAAGCATTTTCATCTGGATTAAAAACTTTTTCTACTACCTTACCATAAATCATATACCCTACTATTAGGGCGATAACTGAAACTATAAAACTTATCATAA